>NZ_LZKE01000134.1:0-2806 GCF_001672675.1 Mycobacterium sp. E2327 | reverse complement strand
ACCGCGCTGCACCGCCGGCTGGGCGCCTACGAGTACTGGCTCGACCTGGCGCAGTCGCTGCTGCGGATCCTCACCGGGTTCGGGCTGGCCGCCGTGATCGGGGTGGCGACCGGGGTACTGCTGGGCCGCTCCCGGCTTTTCGCTGACGTGTTCGGCCCGCTGACGGAGCTGGCCAGGCCCGTCCCGGCCATCGCGCTGGTGCCGGTGGCGATCCTGCTGTTCCCCACCGACGAGGCCGGGATCGTGTTCATCACCTTCCTCGCCGCCTACTTCCCGATCATGGTCAGCACCCGGCACGCGGTGCGCGCGCTGCCCACGCTGTGGGAGGACTCGGTGCGCACGCTGGGCGGCGGCCGGTGGGAGGTGCTGAGCCAGGTGGTGTTACCGGGCATCCTGCCGGGCGTGTTCGGCGGGCTCTCGGTCGGCATGGGGGTGGCGTGGATCTGCGTGATCTCCGCCGAGATGATCTCCGGTCGGCTCGGCGTCGGTTACCGCACCTGGCAGGACTACACCGTACTGGCCTACCCCCAGGTGTTCGTCGGCATCATCACCATCGGCGTGCTCGGCTTCGCGACGGCGGCCGCCGTGGAAGTGGTGGGCCGCCGGGTGACGCGGTGGCTGCCGCGCGCACAGGAGGAGGCGCGATGACCTCCGAAAACCGGGGCATGAGCCTCGAACTGGACCGAGTCCGGTTGTCCTACACCGGTTCTCCCGTCATCGACGAGCTGAGCCTCACGGTGCGGCCGGGAGAGATCCTGGTGCTCACCGGGCCGTCGGGCTGCGGCAAGTCGACGGTGCTGCGGGCGCTGGCCGGCTTGCTAGCGCCCGGCGACGGCCGGGTGCTCGCCGACGGCGCGCCGGTTACCGCCACCTCGGGCGACCGCGGCATGGTCTTCCAGGACAACGCGCTGCTGCCCTGGCGCACTGTGCGGTCCAACATCGAGTTAGCGCTGCGGCTGCGCGGCGAGCCCCGCGCCACCCGGCGCGCGGCGGCCGAGCGCTGGATCGACGAGCTGGGGCTCACCGGCTTCGGCAACTACCTGCCCAAGAGCCTGTCCGGCGGGATGCGCCAGCGCGTCCAGCTGGCCCGCGGCCTGGCCGGGGCGCCGCGCGCGGTGATGATGGACGAGCCGTTCGGGGCGCTGGACACCCAGACCCGCGCCGCCATGCAGCGCCTGCTCGTCGACACCTGGCGCACCCATCCGACCACGATCGTCTTCGTCACCCACGACGTCGACGAGGCGCTGACGCTGGGGGACCGGATCGTCGTGCTGGGCAAGGCCGGCGAGCCGGTGCGCGCGGTGCTCGACGTGCCGGATCCCCGCGTGGACCGGCCGCGTCCGGAACTGCGCGCCGATATCATTGCGGCACTTGACCATTCGGTGGCGGCATGATGGATGTCCCGGATCTGACGCCGGTGCGTCTGGACTGCGATGTGCTGGTCATCGGCGGAGGCACCGCCGGCACCATGGCGGCCCTGTCCGCCGCCGAGCACGGCGCTCAGGTGCTGCTGTTGGAGAAGGCTCACGTCCGGCACTCCGGTGCGCTGGCGATGGGCATGGACGGTGTGAACAACGCCGTCATCCCCGGCAAGGCCGAACCCGAGGACTACGTCGCGGAGATCACCCGCGCCAACGACGGAATCGTCAACCAGCGCACCATTTATCAGACCGCCTCCCGCGGTTTCGCGATGGTGCAGCGGCTGGAGCGCTACGGGGTGAAGTTCGAGAAGGACGAGCACGGCGAGTACGCGGTGCGCCGGGTGCACCGCTCGGGCTCCTACGTGCTGCCCATGCCGGAGGGCAAGGACGTCAAGAAGGCGCTCTATCGGGTGCTGCGGCAGAAGTCCATGCGCGAGCGGATCCGCATCGAGAACCGGCTGATGCCGGTCCGGGTGCTGACCGACGGAGGCCGGGCGGTGGGTGCCGCCGCGTTCAACACGCGCACCGGCGAGTTCGTCGCCGTCGGCGCCAAGGCGGTCATCTTGGCCACCGGGGCGTGCGGGCGCCTCGGCCTGCCCGCGTCGGGCTACCTGTACGGCACGTACGAGAACCCGACCAACGCCGGCGACGGGTACGCGATGGCCTACCACGCGGGCGCGGAGCTGTCGGGAATCGAGTGTTTCCAAGTCAATCCGCTGATCAAGGACTACAACGGGCCGGCCTGCGCCTACGTGGCCAACCCGTTCGGCGGCTACCAGGTCAACGCCCACGGCGAGCGGTTCGTCGACTCCGACTACTGGTCGGGGCAGATGATGGCCGAGGTGAAAAGCGAGATCGACTCCGCGCGCGGGCCCATCTATCTCAAGGTGTCGCACCTGCCCGACGAGACGCTGACCGCGCTGGAAAACATCCTGCATACCACCGAACGCCCGACCCGCGGCACCTTCCACGCCAACCGCGGCCACGACTACCGCACCCACGACATCGAGATGCACATCTCCGAGATCGGCTTGTGCGGCGGCCATTCCGCCTCCGGGGTGTGGGTCGACGAGCACGCCCGCACCACGGTGCCGGGTCTGTACGCGGCGGGGGACCTGGCCTGCGTCCCGCACAACTACATGATCGGGGCATTCGTGTTCGGTGACCTCGCCGGCACCGACGCCGCCAAGTCGCTGCCCGATGTCGTTGCCCCACAGGCGCTCCCGGACGACCAGCTGCGCGCCGCGCACGAGCTGATCTACTCACCGCTGCGGCACCCGGACGGGCCGCCGCAGCCGCAGGTCGAATACAAGCTGCGACGCTTCGTCAACGACTATGTGGCGCCACCGAAGACGGCGGCCAAGCTGTCCATCGCCGTCCGCACC
>NZ_LZKE01000133.1:0-35335 GCF_001672675.1 Mycobacterium sp. E2327 | reverse complement strand
GGACGGGCGTCGTCGACAGCGTCGAGGCCATGCCCCGCTCGAACATGCGGCCCACGATCTGGTCGGGCGATCCGAACCCGAGACCGCCGTATCGGAATTGGTAGGTTTCCGGCGTCGCGGTCACCTGCGCCACCTGCACGGACGCATGAAGCGCGTTGGTGTTCGGGTCGACCACCCGGATCGCGTCGGCGTCCACGTCGATGGCCAGGCGAGGGTGGTTGGCCGAGTTCAGGAGCTGTTGTTTTCGCCGGACCGCGAACGCCCCCATCTGCTGGATCGCCAGGGGACTGGGGAAGAGCAGGCAACGAACCGGTCCCGCCGCTGAGCTCGCACCCCCCTGAGCGGCCTGGTGCCCGGACATGGCGAGGATCTCACCGAAGTCCGAGGCCGACACCCAAGCGTCGACGTCCAGCGGCAGGCCGTAGCCGGCGTCGGGCGCTTCGAGCCGCGTTCCGGCAGCGACGCGGTAATCCCGCCCGCCGAGGATGAAACGCCGTCCCCCGCAGTGCAGATGCAGCGTCGTGCCCATCGTCATACCGCCCGATATCCCCCACACGCCCAGCTGCGCGCCGGCGAACGGATACACGTCGCCCGGCCGCTTGCTGACCGTCAGCGCATCGCGCGTGACGTCGAGGAAGATCTTTCCGTGCTCCGAGCGCTGGGACCACCAATACCAGCCGCTGATACCGCCAATTAGGAGAGCGATCGCGCCGTAACGTAGAACCTTGTCCATGACTTCGGCGACCGCGTTCGACCCGCCAGACGCACGGTAGACAACCGCCTGCGCAGCCATGTACAGCGCGCCGGCGACGGCGGTGAACGCGAGGATGCCTACGACCATGATCAGGTAGGACCTGGCCGGGTTCTTTTGCCACGCCGGGGTCATCGTGGAGGCCATCTTTGAGCCCCAGAACGGACGATGCGCCACAAACCTGCGCGACGCACCCGATTCATTGCCGATGCTCATCTGGGAAGGATCCCACCGGTGGGCCCGGCTGGAAAGCAGGAATTTTGCTGGGGGGATCTCGCGCAGCGGCTTCCGACCACTGGCGTCACATCCGGCACCGCGCTGGGCGGCATCCAACATGCCCGCCTCATAGCGACAGTGCGCCGCCGGGCCTCCTCCCCGGTTGTCGCTGCGAGGTGGGCACAACGGGTGCCCCCGCCGGCAGAGGCCAGTGTGGCGGATGTGACCGGAATCGGTGCCACGGCCGGCTACCAGAAGCCCCCCGCGCGCGCCGCTGTCCGCGGCGCACATCGTCACCCCGCTAGGCTGACCAGTAATGTCTTCTCTCCGTTCCGTCCTGTTGCTGTGCTGGCGCGACACCGGGCACCCGCAGGGCGGCGGCAGCGAAGCTTATTTGCAGCGCATCGGCGCGCAGCTGGCCGCGTCCGGGATCGCCGTCACGCTGCGCACCGCCCGCTATCCCGGAGCGCCGCGCCGCGAAGTGGTCGACGGGGTGCGGATCGACCGGGCCGGGGGCCGCTACTCGGTGTACGTGTGGGCGCTGCTGGCGATGGCCGCGGCGCGCATCGGTCTCGGCCCGCTGCGGCGCGTGCGACCCGACGCGGTCGTCGACACGCAGAACGGCCTGCCCTTCCTCGCCCGGCTGGTGTACGGCCGTCGGGTGGTGGTGCTGGTGCACCACTGCCACCGCGAACAGTGGCCGGTGGCCGGTCCGGTGCTCGGCCGGATCGGCTGGTTCGTCGAGTCGAGGCTGTCGCCGCGGCTGAACCGGCGCAATCAGTACGTGACGGTCTCGCTGCCATCGGCCCGCGACCTCGTCGCGCTCGGCGTGAACAACGAGCAGATCGCCGTGGTGCGCAACGGCCTCGACGAGGCCCCGGCGCAAACGATGTCCGGCCCGCGCTCGGCCGCGCCGAGGGTGGTCGTGCTGTCGCGGCTGGTGCCGCACAAGCGGATCGAAGACGCGCTCGAGGCGGTCGCGGCGCTGCGGGCCCGCATACCGGGCCTGCACCTCGACATCGTCGGCGACGGCTGGTGGCGGCGGCGGCTGGTCGACCACGTCCGGCGCCTCGGTATGTCCGACGCGGTGACGTTCCACGGCCACGTCGACGACGTCACCAAACACCATGTCCTGCAAAGCTCCTGGGTGCACGTGCTGCCGTCGCGCAAGGAGGGGTGGGGCCTGGCGGTCGTCGAGGCGGCGCAACACGCGGTGCCCACCGTCGGCTACCGCTCCTCGGGCGGGCTGGCGGACTCGATCGTCGACGGGGTGACCGGGCTCCTGGTCGACGGCCACGACGAGCTGGTGGACCGCCTGGAACGGCTGCTCTGCGACCCGGTGCTGCGCGACCAACTCGGCGCCAAGGCGCAGGCGCGCAGCGGCGAATTCTCCTGGACCCAAAGTGCCGACGCGATCGCCGGCGTGCTGCAAGCCGTCCAGGCCGGCGAGTACGTCAGCGGTGTCGTCTGAACCAGCAGAGCGCCGCGCCCACCGCCCCGACGGAAAGCATCGCCAGCCACGCCAGGTGTGCAACCAGCGTCGCGGTCCACCGCCCGGCAGGAACCCCGGCGGTGTGGCCGCCGATCCGGTACAGGGCGAACTCGTCGTCGCGGTAGACCGGCGTGAGCGCGTCCAGCGTGCGCGACGCGGCGCCCATGTCACCGGCGCTGTCCGATTCGACGACCAGCCACCCGATGCCCGCCGGCGCCAACGCGGCCGGGTCGGGCCCGGAAAGCAGCAGATCCTGCACGGCCCGCGCGCGATCGCCCTCCCCGTGAATGACGACCCCCGAGATGGCCAGGTCGCCGGTGCTCAGCACGTCGGCGCGCAGCCAGCGGGGCAGCGGATCGAGCACCGGCGCCGGCCCGGACCACGAAAAGCGCCGCATGGTGCCCGCGGGCAGCACCGCCACCGTCCCGGGATCGCGGTTGATCGCCGCCGCCACCGCGGCCCACCCCGGCGGGTAGCGCACCGGCGCGACGCGGCCCCACGCGCCCCAGGCCAGGTCCGGCAACGCCAGGATCAGCGCCAGGCAGCAGACCAGCGCCGCCACCGACGGCCGCAACCACCGCCGCAGCGTCACGACGGCGCCCGCGCCCGCCAGCGCATATCCCGGCATCGCCAGCGCCACCCACTTCTGCCCGTCGCGCAGCACACCGAAGGCGGGTGCGGCGTCAACCAGCGCCCGCAAGGCGTGCAGGCCCGGGCCCGTCGCCAACACGGCCGGCGCCAGCACGGACACCGCCGCCAGCGCCAGCAACGGCGCCACCAAGCGCCGACGCGCCACCACCGGCAACCCGGCCGCCACCACCGCCAGCAGCACCACGGCGGACGACAGCGCGAAAAGCGTTGTCCGCGAGGCCGGTACGGCCTCGCCGTTCCAGATGCCGCCGAGGCTGGCCAGGCTGCCCAGCGTGCCCAGGCCGGGTTCGGCCCGCGGCGCGAACGCGTTCACCCCGAGCGCGTTCGCCGCGGTGTGCGCCTTCAACGACGAGCCGAGCGCGGCCGCCGTCAGCCAGGGCGCCGCCGCCACCAGCGCGGCGCCGGAGGCCCCCGCAGCGCACCGCCAGCGCGGGTGCCCCGCACCGGGGCATGCCACGCAGACCAGCGCCACCGCCGCGGCCAGCAATAGGCCCGTCGGCGTCAGCCCGGCCAGCGCCACCCAGAACACCAGGCCGAACCAAGCAGACCAGCCGCCAGCCGTCCGCAGCCGAAGCATCGTCGCCGCCACCCACGGCAGGCAGCCGTACGCGACCAGCAGGCTCCAGTGGCCCTGCAGAAGCCGTTCGGCGACATAGGGATTCCAGATCGCCAGCGTGCTGGCGACGAACTCGCCCGGCGCCCCCGCCTCGGGCAGCGCGGTCGCGACCAGCCGCGCCGCGCCCCACCCCGCCAGCCACAGGCCCGCCACCAGCAGCGCCTTGACCACGACGCCGCCGTCGACCAGATGCGAGGCCAGCGCCACCGCGAAATCCTGTGGCGTCGCCCGAGGCGCCGCCGTCAAGCCCAGGGCGGTGTCGGAAAGGTAGGACCGGGGCGTCGACACCGCGTCGCGCAACAGCAGGTATCCCGGCGCCAGGAGCGGCGCGGCCACCAGGAGCGCCAGCAACAGCGCATACCCCGGCCGGGTCCAGCGCACGTCGGGGAACTAGGCCCGTTCGGGGGGACCCGGTGACTCCGGCGGTCCCGGGTCCGGCGGCCCCGGCTCGGGCGGGTCGTCCGAGGCCGCCGTCGGTGCGTCCGCGGCGGGCGGGCCCGGATTCTCGGCGGGGCGCTGGGTGGGCAGCTTCTCGGTCTCGGCTTCGGCGCCGGGCACGGGCTCTTCCGGACCGCCGCGGCCGAACAACTCCTCGTCGGACCGGTCCAGGCCGGGGTCGGTCAGCGCGCTCTCGGTCCGCAGGCTGAAGGAGGCGAGCACTCCGCCGCCGATCAGCGCGATCAGGCCGACCGCGGTGAACGTGATGGGCAGCACCCGCGACCACAGCGCCAGCCGGTCCCGCTCGTCGCGGGCCGCGTTGACCTGGCCTTCGATGGTGTCCTCGTTCGAGGTGACCTTGTAATCGGCCAGCGTCAGCTCCGGCTTGAGCGGGTCACGGGCGAAGTAGTGGTTGGCGCGCTCGGTCTGCTTGACGACGGTCCCGGACACCGGGTCCACCCAGAAGGTCCGCTGCGCCGCGTAGAAGCGGGTCATGGTGATCTGCTCGTTGGGATCGCCGCCCTGGACGCCCCACATCGACGCCGGGGCGGTGAACTTGGAGTCCGTCGTCTGGTCGGCGTACAGCGTCGGGTAGGCCACCGGAGCCACCAGTTTGCCCTCGGCGTTGTAGCCGACGTTCTGCGTGAACTTGTAGGTGGTCAGCCCGTTAACGTCTTCCTGGCTGTCGTAGTTGACGTCGAACGGCTTCTGCGCGATCGGATCGAAATAGGGATACGTCTTCTTCTCGGTGTGGAAGGGGAACCGGTAGGACAGCCCCTCGTGGCGGAGCGGCATCGCGGTGGGCGGGCTCTCGTCGTTCACGGTGCGCGGCTTCTGCACGGAGCCGCCGGGGTGGGTGTCGTCGGAGACGGCCAGCGCGGTCTTGCGGTTGAGGGTGACCGTGTCGATGATGGCCAGCAACAGGCCGCTGTCCTTTTGCTTGTCGGTGCGCCGGACCGAGGTGCCGACCTGCAGGGTGACGACGTCCGCGTTGGCGGGGGATTCGACGCTGACCTGCTGTTGGGATACCAGCGGCACGTTCTGGTTGACGACGAGGTGGTCTGTGGACAGCGACGCTGAGTCGAGCGCGGTTCCGTTGCCGTCGCTGATCAACGTGGCGTCGATGTTCAGCGGGATCTTGGCGATCCTGCTGCTGGTGTAGGTCGACAGCAGCAGCGCGGCGATCAGCAGGGCAGCCCCGAGTCCGATGATCGCGCATGCGGCGTAACGCAACATGACTGCGCGGTTCATGCGCGCTGCTCCTCCTAGTGGATCATCGTGGTCCGAGCTGGTCCCCGGTCAGCGTGGCAAACCCGTTCGACCCTAACAGCAGAATTTAAGGCCCCGGCTTACGTACCCGATTCGTCGGGCGACAACCGACGGGCACACTTGTGTGCGTGACGGACGACCAACAGGTGGGCGGAGTCCGCAGCTTCCTTCCCGCCGTGGAGGGGATGCGCGCGTGCGCTGCCATGGGCGTCGTCGTCACGCATGTCGCCTTCCAGACGGGCCACTCCAGCGGTGCCGCCGGCCGGCTGTTCGGCCGCTTCGACCTCGCCGTGGCGGTGTTCTTCGCGTTGTCCGGGTTCCTGTTGTGGCGCGGGCACGCGGCGGCGGCGCGCGGTTTGGGGCCGCGGCCACGCACCGGCCACTACTTGCGTTCGCGGGCGGTCCGCATCATGCCGGCCTATCTGGTGGCGGTCGTGGTGATCCTGACCCTGCTGCCCGACGCGGATCAAGCCAGCCCGACGGTGTGGCTGGCCAACCTGACGCTCACTCAGATCTATGTGCCGCTCACGCTGACCGGTGGCCTGACGCAGATGTGGAGCCTTTCCGTCGAGGTCAGCTTCTACCTGGCGCTGCCCGTCCTGGCGTTGCTGGCGCGCCGCCTCCCGGTCGGCGCGCGGGTGCCGGCGATCGCCGCGCTGGCGGCCCTGAGCTGGGCGTGGGGCTGGGTGCCGGTATTTTTTGGCCACTCCGATCCTGGCACCAATCCGCTGAACTGGCCGCCGGCCTTCTTCTCCTGGTTCGCCGCGGGCATGCTGCTGGCGGAATGGGTGCACAGCGGAATCGGTGTGCCGCACCGGTTCGCGCGACACCGGATCGTGGTGGCCGTCGTCGCGCTGCTGGCCTACCTGCTGGCGGCCTCGCCGCTGGCCGGTCCCGAGGGCCTGGTGCCCGGCACCGCCGCGCAGTTCGCGGTGAAGACGGCGGCCGGCTCCGTGGTGGCGTTCGCGTTGGTGGCGCCGTTGGTGCTGGACCGGGTCGACACGCCGCACCGGCTGCTGGGCAGCACCGCCATGGTGACGTTGGGCCGCTGGTCCTACGGCCTGTTCATCTGGCACCTGGCCGCGCTGGCGATGGTGTTCCCGGTGCTCGGGACGTTCCCGTTCACCGGCCGGATGCCATCGGTGCTGGCGTTGACGCTGATCTTCGGTTGGGCGATCGCCGCCGTCAGCTACGGGCTGGTCGAGTCCCCGTGCCGGGAAGCGCTGCGCCGCTGGGAGAAACGCCACGAGCCGGCGCCCCAGGTCAACGACGCCGAGGCCGACGCGGTCGCGCCGTGACTCAGCGATCCATCCACTGTTCCAGCGCGTCTGCGGACGGCAGGCAGATGGCCCGCTCGATCTTCTCGAACAGGTCGGTCCCGTACTCGACGGTGGATCGGACGAAGTTGCCCAGCGCCTCGAGGTGGATGCCGTCGGTCAGCAGGTAAGCGTTCTCGGCGACAATGGCCAGCCGGGTCGGCTGCGCGGTCTCGCGCACAAACGCCTTGGGCCAGTGAGTGTCACGATTCCAGTCGTTCACCAGTTCCATCAGGCGCGGGCGTTCGGTCGCCAGGTAATACACGGCGGGGCTGATCGAGATCTCCAAAACGTCGCGGCGCAGACCGTTGATCCGCAGGTTCACGTGCAGCTTGCCGCGCTCGTGGCTGGACAGCAGCAGCATGAATTCTTCGCCGTCACTGCTGCGGAAAAATCGCAGCTGACGCGATCGCAGATAACGTTCGATCAGCTCCGTGCTCAACGGCTCGATCTGCATTAGCCCCTCTCCCGGACAACGGTCATCGACGGACCCATGGTGGGGCGCAGCGCTTGGAAGATTCTTGGAACCGTCAGGCCGGCTCGGCGGCTTGCAGGCGCGCGATGATCTCGGCGCGCACCGCCGACCGGCGCGCCTTGCCGGCGTCGTCGCGCAGGGGAGCGCCGACGAACTCGACCGTATGGGGCACCTTGTACGACGAGATGAGTTCGCTCAGAAAGCCTTTCACGCCATCGGCGTCCAGCGCGGACCCGTCGGCCGCGTGCACCAGGGCGTACGGCACCTGGCCCAGATCGTCGTGCGGCACGCCGACGACGAGGCAGGACAGCACCGCCGGGTGGGCCGACAGCGCGTTCTCGATCTCGGCGGGGTAGACGTTGCGGCCCCCGACGGTGAACATGTCGACCCGGCGGTCCGACAGGTACAGGAACCCGTCGTCGTCGAAGTAGCCGAGATCGCCCAGCGAGTCCCAGCCGTCCCGGGACTTCGGCGTGACGCCGACGTAGCGATAGGTCGGCGCGCTGCCCGGGGCGGGGCGCATGTAGATCTCGCCGACGACGCCGGGCGGGCACGGGTTGCCGTCGTCGTCGAGCACCTTCATCTCCCCCGCGACCACGACGCCGACCGAGCCGCGATGGGTCAGCCACTGCTCGCCGCTGATGAACGTGAGCGCCTGTAATTCGGTGCCGCCGTAGAGTTCCCAGACGACATCCGGGCCCAGCAGGTCGATCCAGGCCTGCTTGACGGCCGGCGGGCACGGCGCCCCCATGTGCCAGAACCGCCGCAGCGACGACAGGTCGTAGGCGCCCGGGTCGGCGTGGTAGACCGGCAGCGCCCGCTGCATGATCGTCGGCACCGTGGTCAGGAACGTGACCCGATGGTCGGTGATCAGCCGCAGGAATCCCTGCGGGTCGAACCGGCTCATCAGCACCAGGTGATGGCGCATCAACAAGGCGATCGTCGCGGTGGTGAAGCCGGTGTTGTGGGACAACGGAATCGGCACCAGGGTGGTGTCGCCCTCCTGCGCCCCGAGCGGGTAGCCGACCGCGGCCGGTATCCGGCTGTCCCCGCCGGACTCGATGAGCTTGGGCCGCCCGGTGCTGCCGCCCGAGCCCATCGCCTTCCACACCGGCGAAACGGCCTCCGGCAGGTCGGCGTCGGACAGCGCCGGGTCGGGGACGAAACCGGCTGGCACGCTGGGTATTTCGGTGCTATCGCGGCCCACCAGCAGCGCGGGCGGCCGCAACTCGAGCAGGCCCTGCAGCTCGGCGTCCGGCAGTCGCGCCGAGAGCGGTTGCGGCACCGCGCCCAGCTTCCAGCAGGCCACCGCGGCCTGGATCCACTCGATCGAGTTGGGCAGCACCATGGTCACGTAGTCACCCACTCCGACGCCGCGCTCGGCGTACGCGCGGGCCAACCGGTTCGTCGAACGGTCGAGTTCGCCGCGGGTGATCGTCCGTCCGTCGCAGGTGACCGCGGGCTCGTCGGGAGCCAACCGGGCACCCTGCGAAATCTGTGTGCCGATCGGCGGGACCGGCTGGGTCACGAGTAGGCGCCCTGCCGCTCGAAGATGCGGCGCGGGTTGTCCACCAGCATGGTGTGCAGCTGCTCGTCGGTGACACCGCGCTCCTTGAGCGCGGGGATCACGTCGTTGTGGATGTGCAGGTAATGCCAATTGGGCGCCGCCACCGGCAGCAGCTCCTCTGGCAGCGCGTCGAAGTAGCAGTTGGCGTCGTGCGACAGCACCATCTTGTCGGCGTGGCCGCGCTCGCACATCCGCGCCACCGTGTTCACCCGGTCCTCGAACGGCAGGTACACGTCGATGCCGAACCGGTCCATCCCGATATAGGAGCCGTTGCCGATCAGTTCCTCGAGGTAGTCGAGGTCGGTGCTGTCGCCGGAATGCCCGATCACCACCCGGCTCAGGTCGACGCCCTCCTCGGCGAAGATGCGCTGCTGCTCCAGCCCGCGCCGCGTCGCCGCGTGGGTGTGGGTGGAGATCGGCACGCCGGTGCGCTTGTGCGCCTGCGCGACCGCGCGCAGCACGCGGTCGACGCCGGGGGTCACGCCGGGCTCGTCGGTGGCGCATTTGAGGATGCCGGCCTTGATGCCGGTGTCGGCGATGCCCTCCTCGATGTCGCGGACGAACATGTCGGTCATGATCTCCGGGCCGTCCAGTTGCGTGCCCGGCCCCAGGTAGTGGAACCGGAACGGGACGTCGTTGTAGGTGTAAAGGCCGGTCGCCACAACGATATTCAGCTCGGTGGCCGCCGCGACCCGCGCGATGCGCGGGATGTAGCGGCCCAGCCCGATCACCGTGAGGTCGACGATGGTGTCCACCCCACGCGACTTCAGCTCGTTGAGCCGGTTGACCGCATCGGCCACCCGCTGGTCCTCGTCGCCCCAGGCTTCGGGGTAGTTCAGGGCGATCTCGGTGGTCATGATGAACACGTGCTCGTGCATGAGCGTCACGCCGAGGTCGGCGGTATCGATGGCGCCGCGAGCGGTATTGAGTTCTGGCACGCGTCCGACTCTAGGTCGACTAGGCGGCAGACCAACAGGGGCGTTTTTTCGGCCCTGGTTGTCTCAAGCCCGCGAGCGCACCGCCTGGAGCCATTCCGTCGACTCGGGCGCCCTGTCGAGCAACCGCAAGCCGGCGTTGCCGAATTCGCGGCGGATGTCGCCGGCCGTCAGCACCTCCAGGTGAAAGCACTGCCGCATGTCCGATCCGTCGATCGTCAACGCGTATTCGCCCTCGACCAGCCGGTCGAGATCGCGGTGGATCGTCACGCGTGCCGTCGCCTTGCCTATCTTCTTGCTTTCCGTCCAGCCCGCGGGCCGGGCGGCCCAAAAGGCCGGCGGTTTCCACTGAATGATCGCCCGGCCCGTCGGTTTGAGATGGTGTGCGACGGTCGCCAGCACGGCCCGTCGAAGATCGGCGCCCCGGTAGTGAATAAGGTTGGTGGGCAACAGGACCGCGTCGAACCTCTCCGTCAGGCGCAGCTCCTCGATCCGGGCGCGGATCGTCCGCGCGTGCCGGACCTCGGCGAGCATCCGTTCGGAGTCGTCGACGGCGGTGACCCGGTGGCCGAGCCTCGCCAGCGGGTCGGCGATCCGCCCGGTGCCCGCGCCGAGTTCCAGCACCGAGCTGCGCGGCGCGAGGACGGCGTCGATCTGCTCGGGCTCGCCCGTCGGGGGCATCCGGCGGTAGAGCTCGATCAGGCTGCCGTCACCCGTCCGTTCGGAGTCGGTGTCGGCGTGGCAATGACAAAACGACAGAGAATGACAAAACGACATGGTCGGTCCTTTCTAGGCCAGCTCGTAGAAATCCACGCCATCGAGGTAGCGCACCGTCCACAGGTCACGGGCCACCACTTCGCCAACCTCGTGCAGCAGCGTGATCCAGATCGGATAGGTCAGGTCGTTGGTGGTGAGCGGCAGCTGCTCGCCGGGATTCACCCGCACCCGCATGTCGTAAAAGCTGTCCAGCCCCTTGATGGCCTCCAGCCCCCGATAGGAGACCAGCCTGCCGCTGCGCGGCGCGACCATCGTGGTCCGCGCGACGTGCTGGCCCAGGCGGTACGGCCCCCCACAGTTGCGGGCGAACAGATCGGGTCGCGCGTAGGCGTCCACCGTCCAGTCGACCTGTGATCGCCCGGTGGCCAGGCGTGCGGCATCCGGCAGGCCGCCGCCCGCAATCCGCGCGCCCACCTCCACCAGGCACGGCCCGTCGGCCGTCATCTTGATCTCGGGGTGGGCCGGGCCGTGCCGGATGCCGAGGGCGTCGAGCACCTCGAAGGCGTAGGCGACCAGCTCGTCCTGCAGATCGCCGATCGCCGGCAGCAGCCGCCAGCCCATCAGCAGATCGGGAATGCCGTTGGCCTCGATGCGGTACGTCTCCCAGATGTCGCACACGTGGTGTGCGCCATCGCGGCTGACGGTGTTGACGATGTACTCGGCCCCCACCAGGCACTCTTGGGCCACCACACCGTCATTCGGATGCGCCAGCACGTTGTCGCGGCCGTCGAGGCGCCGGAAGGCCCGCACGGAGTCCTCCGGCGTCCGGCACCAGGCGACGCCGTCGTTGCCGGCACTGCGTAGCGGCTTGACGACGACCGTGCCACCAATACCGTTGTGCCAGTCGCGGAGCTGGTCTTCGTCCGCAACCAGGATCTGGCGCGCGCCCCGCAAGCCTTGCTCCTTGATCCGCTCGATCATCAGATACTTGTCGCGGCGGGCGGCGCTCAGTGCGGCTCCGTTGGTGGGCGAGCCCGTGATCGGGTGCAGCGCCTCGCTCAGCGCGTCGGCCAGCTCGACGCCGGGTTCGGTGCCGGCGACGACCGCGACGGGATGGTAGGGCAACAGCCTGGCCAGCGTCTCGGACAGGTCGCCGCGGTGCACGATGTCGACGTCGTAGGGATACCGATCCGGTTGACCGCGCAGCGCGACCGGCACCTCCGGGGTGCTTTGCACCCGTAGCGGGGTGAACCCCACGCTTCGGAAGCCTTGCGCCAGTTCGGTTCCCATGCTGGCATAGCTATCGACCAGAACGACGTGCATGTCGGTGCCTCCTCATTTAATACGCGGCGCTATCTTCGAGATGGTGCCCGCGGGTCGGCAGCAAAAACGCCCGCTCGCAGGTCAGAAACACCGTGCCGTCGGACTTGATCCCGCGGGTGGCGCACCTGACGACGCCTTGGTGGGGGCGCGATTCCGAGGGGCGCTTGTCCAGATACTCGGTCTCGGCGTAGATGGTGTCGCCGACGAAGACCGGGGCGACCAGGCGGATGTTGTCCCACCCCAGGTTGGCGAGGCCCTTGGCGCTGGTGCTCGGCACGCTCATGCCCGAGACGATCGACAACGTCACCAGGCTCGACACCAAAGGCCTTTTCCACTCGGTGTTTTCGCAGTACGCGTTGTCGATGTGCAGCGGGTGCAAGTTGTGCGACAGCAACGACATCCACACGTTGTCGGCCTCGGTGAGCGTGCGGCCCGGGCGGTGCTCGACGGTCGCGCCGACCTCGATGTCCTCGAACAGCAGGCCCGGTGACTCACGCCAGCGCCGATCACCGACCCTCTTGTAGGTACGAATCTCGTCCATTGCCAACCCCATCCGCTAGTAGCGGACCCGGCGGGCCGCCACGGCGACCCGCGCACTGTTCCGTGCGTCGAGCGCCTCCACCCGCCGCAGCAGGCGGTGGGCCGCGGCCACCATCGGCGGGCCGACCATCTGCCCGTCGAGGATCCCGATCTGCCCGGACCGTTCGTCCGCCCTGTCGATGACCCGCCGGGCCCGCTCCACCTCGGTGGGCAGTGGCGTGAACCCGTCGTTGATCACCGCCACCTGCCGGGGGTGGACCGCGGCCTTGCCGCCGAAGCCGAGCTCACGCGATCGGTTCACGTCCACCTTGAGGGCGAGCTCGTTGCCGAGGTCGAAGGTCGGCGCGTCGATCGCCGGAACGCCGGCCACGGCGGCACCGGCCACGATGCGAGAACGCGCGTAGGCCAACGGCTCCCAGTCCATCGAGATGCCGAGGTCGGCCGCGAAGTCCGCGGCGCCGAAGACCAGCGCCCGCACCCGCGGGCTTGCGGTGGCGATCTCCTCGACGGCGGCCAGGCCGGCCGCCGTTTCGATGGTCACCAGGAAATCGATGTCCGCGCCCGCCTCACCCAGCATGTCCTCGAGGATCAGCAGATCGTGCGCGCAGTTGACCTTCGGGACCAGCAGCGCGTCCGGCGCCAGGGCGCCGTACGCGAGCGCCAGAACGTCGCGCAGGCCGTCGGCGGTGCGCAGGCTGTTGATCCGCAGCGCGCGGACGCATCCGGTCGACGGCCCCTTGAGCAATCGAGCGGCCAGGCCGCGGGCCAGTTCGCGCCGCGCGGGCGGCACCGCGTCTTCGAGATCCAGCGTGCACACGTCGGCGCCCGAGCGCAGCGCCGTCGGGTACTGGCGTGGATTGATCGCACTCGTCATCAGCATGGTGCGAAACACCCAGGGCTGGACCGTCTTTGGCTCGCTCATGCCGGAACACCAACCAGCTCCGGAGCCACCAGCTCGCCGACCATCGCGCACAGACGGCGGATGTCGTCGGCCTCGTTGTCGGCACGCAGCATGATTCGCAGCCCCGCCTCGCCCCGCGGGGTGACGGGGAAGAAGACCGCCGAGGCGTAGAACCCGCGATCGAGGAGTTGTCGGGACAGGCCGATCGCCTTGTCGTCCTCGCCCGTCCGGATGAGCCGGATCGGGGTGTCCAGGCCGGCCTGCGGGGTGGCGATGAGGCTGTCGAAAAGCGCGGCGTTGGCGCGCAATTGTCGTTGGCGCCGGGCCAGCTCGGGCGAATTGTGCACCCGCAGCGAACCCAGGCAGGCGCCGATGGTCGGCGCATTCGCCGGCTTGGACCAGGCCAGCGGGCCGCCGAATCGCATCAGGATGTCGTGGTGTTTCTCGGGGCCCAGCATGATGACCCCGCCGCTGGCGCCGTAGGCCTTGCCCAGCGAGGCGACGATGATGGTCAGCGGGTTGAGCTCGTCGGGCATCAGGGACCGGACGATCCCTTCGCCGCGTTCGCCGTACATCGACAGCGAGTGGGCCTCGTCGAAGAAGAGGAACAGGCCGTAGCGGTCCTGCAACTCGAGCAGCTCCTTGACCGGCGCGACACCGCCCAGCGAGTAGGCGCCGTCGGCGACGTAGGCGACCCGCTTGTGCCTCTTGCACATGTCCTCGAGGTAGTTGAGGTCGTTGTGCGGGCTGGTGTAGACGGGCGCTTCGTCGGCACAGATGGGCTTGATGTAGTTGAGCGAGAAGTGGCTGAACTTGTCGAACACCATGACGCGCGGTTCCCCGTCGTCGGTCAGGTGTCCCGAGGAGATCAGCGGCAGCACGGCGGAGCTGGCCACCGCCGTGGAGATGGCCGAAACGCAGCGGGCGCGCCACAACTGCGAGAGCCCCGCCTCGAGCTCGTCGATGATGGAGAACCGGATGCGCAGCCGCGAGGCGGACAGCGCGAACGTCTGCTCCGAGTCGATCGCCGCGCGGGCGCCTTCCAAAACCCATGGGTGGGAATGCAATCCGAGGTAGGAGCAGGAGATCATATTGATGAAGCGGTGACCGTCGCTTTGGCGCTCCAGCAGGTCGCCGCCGACGTAGCGGACGCTGTTGTCCAGCAGCCCATTGACGGCCGCCGCCTGCCACGCCGGGTTGCCGACCTCGACGGCCCTGGCGTTGTTGCGGAATCGGTGGATCTGGGATTGCTCGTCCAGCTTGTTCATGCGTTGCACGGTAGAAAGATCCGCGCGCCCGGCCCTCCACCGATCGGATCGGCGACGTGATGAAAGCTCGTTCCCCCGATCGGGGGACACGGGATTGGCCCGTTGGTCGACAGACATCGCCGGGTCGCGTCGGCACTGTTGTTGCCATGCTCTTGATGACCGGCGGGACGCGCTGATGCCCTGGCTCGCCCTGATCGCCGGCAACGGCTTGCACGCGGTGATCACCGCCCTGTTGGGGTTGTCCATGATCAATGTGGCGGACAGCCTGCTGATCCTGGCGATCGCGGCGGCCGGGTCGGCCGTGCTCGGAGCCGTTGCGGCCCGCCGGAACCCGGCGGCGCGGGTCCCCGCCACCCGCAGTTTCGCCTGGCTGAACCTGTGGACCGCGGTAACGTTCGTCGCCTTCTTCCTGGGGTTGGCGGTCTACAGCGCGGTGGTGGTCTTCACGCTGGGCGCCGCGATCGCTCCCCTTGCGGTCACGGCCTGGTCGGCCCGGCAAGCCCGTCGCGGCCACGCCCCCACGCGCCCCGGCCGCGCGCAATGGCTGGCGGTCTGCCTATTGGCCGCGCTGGGCGCCGCGCTGGTGGTCGCGCTGGCGGGGTCGGATTCCCGCGGCATCGTGGCGTTGCTGGTTGCGGCCGCACTGGGCGTCATCGACGGCGCCGCCGCCGGCGGGGTGGCCATCGTGTCCCGCGGTCTGGGCGCCGCCGGGGTCGGCGTCTGGCAGGTGATGGCCCACCGCTATTACGCGACGCTGGTGGTGGCCGCGGCGGCGCTGCTCATCCTGGTCCCCGGCGGGTTGCTCGCGGCGCCGTCGCTGCCGTGGGGCGTCTCGATTGCGGCCGCCTTCGCGTCGCTGGTGGTGCCATTCTTCTTGATCCAGTACGCAATTGCGCAGTTGGCGCCGGTCTTGGTCACCGGGGCGCTGGCGTTGATACCGGCCATCGCGCTGTTCGTCGAGATGGCGGCCGGTCGATCGGTGAGCTGGCCCGCGGTGCTGCTCGGGCTGCTCATCGTGCCGGCCAGCCTGGCGATATTCACCACCCGGCAGCAACCGGCATGAGCTTCCTCGATTCGGTACCGATGGCGTACCGTCACCCTCGTCTTGCTAGCAACCCCCGGGAGTAATGCCATGTTGCTCAATCCCAACCACCTGCAACGCCGCTACCCGGACCGCCGCTCGGGGGAGATCATGGCCGCGACGGTGGACTTCTTCGAGTCCCGCGGCAAGGCACGGCTGAAGTCCGACGACCACAACCGCGTCTGGTACTCCGACTTTCTGGACCACATCGGGCGCGAGCGCATCTTCGCCTCGCTGCTGACGCCGTCGGAGTACGGCGCGGACGACTGTCGGTGGGACACCTACCGGATCAGCGAATTCGCCGAGATCGTGGGCTTTTACGGGCTGAGCTACTGGTACCCGTTCCAGGTCACCGCGCTCGGCCTGGGCCCGATCTGGATGAGCGACAACGAGGACGCCAAGCGCAAGGCCGCCGCCCAGTTGGAGGCCGGCGAGGTCTTCGCGTTCGGGCTGTCCGAACAGACCCACGGCGCCGACGTCTACCAGACCGACATGGTCCTCACACCATCCGAGCACGGCTGGGTCGCCAACGGCGAGAAGTACTACATCGGCAACGCCAACGTGGCGCGCATGGTCTCCACGTTCGGCAAGATCGCCGGATCTTCCGGCAGGGAAGACGAGTACGTGTTCTTCGCCGCCGACTCGCAGCACGACCGGTACGAACTCATCAAGAACGTGGTGAACTCGCAGAACTTCGTCGCCAACTACGCGCTGCGCGACTACCCCGTCACCGAGGCCGACCTGTTGCACCGCGGCCCCAGCGCCTTCCACGCCGCGCTCAACACCGTCAACGTCTGCAAGTACAACCTGGGCTGGGGCGCGATCGGCATGTGCACCCATGCCATGTACGAGGCGGTCACCCACGCGTCCAACCGCGTCCTGTACGGCACCGTCGTCACCGATTTCACCCACGTGCGGCGGCTGCTCACCGACGCCTACTTGCGGCTCATCGCGATGAAACTGGTCGCCACCCGCGCCTGCGACTACATGCGCAGCGCGTCGGCGGCCGACCGCCGCTACCTGCTCTACAGCCCGCTCACCAAGGCGAAGATCACCAGCGAGGGCGAGCGCGTCATCACCGCCATGTGGGACGTCATCGCCGCCAAAGGCGTTGAGAAGGACACCTTTTTCGAGGCCGTCACCCGCGAGATCGGCCTGCTGCCGCGCCTGGAGGGCACGGTCCACATCAACATCGGGCTGCTCGCGAAGTTCATGCCCAACTTCCTGTTCGCCCCGAGCGCCGAGTTGCCCGTGATCGCCCGCCGCGACGAGGCCGCCGACGACGCGTTCCTGTTCGCCCAGGGGCCGACGGGGGGCCTGGGCAAGGTGCGGTTCCACGACTGGCGCACGCCGTTCGACGCGTTCCGGCACCTGCCCAACGTCGCGCTGCTGCGCGAGCAGGTCGACGTGCTCGCCGAGATGCTGGCCAGCGCCACACCGGATGCGTTGCAGCAGAAGGACATTGACTTCGCGTTCGGGGTGGGCCAACTGTTCGCCACGGTGCCCTACGCGCAGCTCATCCTCGAGGAGGCCCCGCTGTCCGGAGTCGACGAGGCCCTGATCGACGAGATCTTCGCCGTGCTGGTGCGCGACTTCAACGGCTACGCCGTCGAACTCGGCGACAAGCCGGCGACGACGGACGCGCAGGCCCGGTTCGCGATGCGGATGATCCGCCGTCCGGCGCACGACCCGGCGCGCTACGACCAGATCTGGAAGGAACACGTCCTGCCGCTCAGCGGCGCCTACCAGATGCGCCCGTAGGTGACGCCGTCCCGAGCCGAGCGCCCGGCCAGCCGGGCGTCCCCGATTCGACTGCCCGGCTGGCCGGGCCCGTGCGCAAGGCCCAAGGATCGTCACTTGACTGTGACGTGGCTCACCGTAGAATGACCAGTGGTCATCGACGTTAGGGGGCCCAATGCCAACGGTGACATGGGCGCGCGTTGACCCCGCCCGTCGCGCGGCGGTCATCGAAGCCGCGGAGTCCGAGTTCGGCGCGCACGGCTTTTCCCGCGGCAGCCTGAACGTCATCGCCCGGCGGGCCGGGGTCGCCAAGGGCAGCCTGTTCCAGTACTTCGCGGACAAGCGCGACCTCTATGCGTATGTCGCCGACGTCGCCAGCCAACGGGTGCGCGCCTACATGGAGGACCGCATCCGCGAGCTGAACCCGAGCCGGCCGTTCTTCGAATTTTTGACCGACTGGCTCGACGCGTGGGTCGCCTACTTCGCCGACCACCCGCATGAGCGCGCGCTGCACGCCGCGGCCACTCTCGAAGTCGACACCGAGGCGCGCGTCAGTGTGCAGAACGTCATCCACCGTCACTACCTGCAAGTGATGCGCCCACTGGTCCACGACGCGCAGCTGCGTGGCGACCTGCGCGCCGATTCGGACACCGACGCGCTGTTGTCGTTGCTGCTCTTGATCTTTCCGCACCTTGCGCTGGCCCCATACATGCGCGGCCTGGACCCGGTCCTGGGGCTCGACGAGCCCACGCCGGAGCAGCCCGCGCTGGCCGTGCGCCGGCTGGTCGCGGTCCTGGCGGCGGCGTTCTCGGCGAATGCCGCCGCCACCCCCGAGCCGAAACAATCCGAGGAGGTCACATGACACGCACGCATTCGGGCTCGATGGTCCAAGGGGGGCTCAACTGGGGCAGCTTGCCGCTCAAGCTCTTTGCGGGTGGCAACGCGAAGTTCTGGAACCCGGCAGACATCGACTTCTCCCGCGACCGCGAGGACTGGGAGCGGCTCACCGATGACGAACGCCATTACGCCACCCGGCTGTGCGCCGAGTTCATCGCCGGTGAGGAAGCGGTGACCGAGGACATTCAGCCGTTCATGTACGCGATGCGGGCCGAAGGCCGGCTGGGCGACGAGATGTACCTGACGCAGTTCGCGTTCGAGGAAGCCAAGCACGTCCAGGTGTTCCGGATGTGGCTCGACGCTGTCGGCGTCACCGACGACCTGCACGAGTACATCGATGACGTGCCCACCTACCGGACAATTTTCTACGAGGAACTGCCGGACTGCCTCGACGCGCTGAGGGTTGATCCGTCACCGGCCGCACAGATCCGGGCGTCGGTCACCTACAACCACATGGTCGAGGGCATGCTGGCGCTGACGGGCTACTACATCTGGCACAAGATCTGCGTGGAACGCAGCATCCTGCCCGGCATGCAGGAGCTGGTGCGCCGCATCGGCGACGACGAGCGGCGCCACATGGCCTGGGGCACCTTCACCTGCCGCCGGCACGTCGCCGCCGACGACGCGAACTGGGGCGTCTTCGAGACGCGGATGAACGAGCTGATGCCGCTCGGGCTACGCCTCATCGAAGAGGGCTTCGCGCTCTACGACCCGATGCCGTTCGGCCTGTCGACGGACGAGTCCATGGCCTACGCCGCCGACAAGGGCATGCGGCGGTTCGGCACGATCAACAGCGGCCGCGGTCGCCCGGTCGCCGAGATCGACCTCGACTACTCGCCGGTGCAGCTCGAGGACACCTTCGCCGACGAAGACGAGAGGGCACTGGCGGGGGCGTCGGCCTGAGGCCTGACGCGGTAGCTACTCGACCTTGCTGGCGCCGGCCGCCTTGCCTTCGTCGGCCGACCCGACCCAGACGGTCTTGGCGTTGCAGAACTCGCGGATCCCGAGGCCCGCGAGCTCGCGCCCGTAACCCGAGCGCTTGACGCCGCCGAACGGCAGCTCGGGGTAGGACACCGTCATCCCGTTGATGAAGACGGCGCCGGCCTCGATGTCGTCGATGAAGCGCTGCTGCTCGGCCTCGTCGTTGGTCCAGGCGTTGGATCCCAGCCCGAAGGTGGTGGCGTTGGCGATCTCGATGGCCTCGTCGATGCTCTCGGCGCGGTAGACGGACGCGACCGGGCCGAACACCTCCTCGGTGTAGAGCGCCATGTCCTTGGTGATGTCGGTGATCACCGTCGGCGGGTAGAACCAGCCCGGGCGGTCCAGGCGCTCGCCGCCGCAGCGGATCACCGCGCCGGCCGCGGCCGCGTCCTCGACCTGCTTGGCGATCTCGTCGCGGCCCGATTCGGTGGCCAGCGGGCCGACGTCGGTGTCGGGGTCGGTCGGGTCGCCCACCCGCAGCGCCTTGACCCGCTCGACGAACTTGTCGACGAACGCGTCGTAGATGTCGGCGTGGGCGATGAACCGCTTTGCGGCGATGCAGGATTGGCCGTTGTTCTGCACCCGGGCGGTGACCGCGGTCTTGACCGCCTCGTCCAGGTCGGCCGAGGGCATCACAATGAACGGGTCGCTGCCGCCGAGTTCGAGCACCGTGGGCTTGATCTCGTCGCCGGCGATGGCGCCGACGGACTGGCCGGCGGGCTCGCTGCCGGTCAGGGTGGCGGCGGCGACGCGGGGGTCGCGCAGGATGGTCTCCACGGCGCTGGACGGGACCAGCAGCGTCTGGAAGCAGCCCTCCGGGAATCCGCCGCGGGCGATGACGTCGGCGAGGTACAGCGCGGTCTGTGGCACGTTGGAGGCGTGCTTGAGGAGGCCGACGTTGCCGGCCATCAGCGCCGGCGCGGCGAACCGCACCGCCTGCCACAGCGGGAAGTTCCACGGCATGACGGCCAGCACCACGCCCAGCGGCTGGTAGCGGGTGTAGGCCTGCTTGGCGCCGACCTTCGCCGGGTCGGCCGGCTCGTCGGCCAGCAGCTGCTCGGCGTGCTCGGCGTAGTAACGAAAACCCTTGGCGCACTTGAGCGCTTCGGCCTTGGCCGAGGCGAGCGTCTTGCCCATCTCCAGGGTCATCATGGCCGCGGTCTCGTCCGCCTCCTTCTCCAGCAGGTCGGCGGTGGCGTTTGCCCACTCCGCGCGCTGGGCAAAGGTGGTGTTATGGCGGTAGTCCTGGAACCGGGCATAAGCGCGCGCGATGGCGGCGTCGACTTCCTCGTCGGTCGCGGGGGTGAAGGTTTTTACTGTCTCGCCGGTAGCCGGGTTGATCGTGGCGATGGGCACGCTGAGATCCTTCGCTTCGGGGTTGGTAAGAGGTCCAACAACCAGCCTGCCACTATCGTTCCCCTCAGGGAGGTGCCGGGATGAGTAAAGCCGCTCAGCTGATGGTGAAGTGCCTGGAGAACGAGGGCGTTTCCGTCGTTTTCGGGGTCCCCGGCGAGGAGAACATCCGCTTCGTGCAGGCGCTGGCCTCCTCGAGCATCCGCTACGTGCTCACCCGGCACGAGCAGGCGGCGTCGTTCATGGCGGAGATGTATGGGCGCGTCACCGGCCGGGCGGCGGTGGTGTCGGCGACCCTGGGCCCGGGCGCCATCAACATGCAACTCGGCGTCGCCGACGCCACCACCAACAGCACCCCGATGGTGGCGATCTCCGCCCAGGTGGGCCAGGACCGCGAGTACAAGGAATCGCACCAGTACGTCGACCTGGTGTCGATGTTCGCCCCGATCACGCGGTGGGCCGCGGGCATCCCCACCCCGCGCGCCATCCCCGAGATGGTCCGCAAGGCGTTCAAGGTCGCCGAGACCGAACGCCCCGCCGCGGTCTACCTGGCGGTGCCGGAACACATCGATGCGGATGAAACCGACTATGACCTGAAGCCGTTGCCCCGCAACGTCGTTCGGCCCGACGCGCCCGCGCCCCGGCAGGTGGAACGGGCCGTGGAGATCCTGCGCCAGGCGAAGCGGCCGGTGGTGTTGGCCGGGCACGGGGCCGCGCGCGCCGACGCGACCAAGGCCCTGGTCCGGTTCTCCGAGGAGTTCGGCATCCAAGTGGCCAACACCTTCCACGGCAAGGGGGTGATGCCCGACGACCACCCCAACAGCATCGGGACCCTGGGGTTCATGCGGCACGACTACGTCAACTTCGGCTTCGACAACGCCGACGCCGTCATCGCCGTCGGCTACGAGCTGCAGGAGTTCGACCCGGTGCGGATCAACCCGCAGGCCGACAAGAAGATCATCCACGTCCACCGCTTCCCGGCCGAGGTCGACGCGCACTACTCGGTCGACGTCGGGATCATCGGCGACATCAGCGATTCGCTGAACGCGCTCACCGACGCGCTGGCCGGCCACCGCTTCGAGCACGCCGCCGACGTGCCCGGATCGGGGCTGCTCGCCGAGGAATTCGCTCGCGGACAACAGGATTCGCGCTATCCACTGGCGCCGGCGCGGGTGGTCGCCGACACCCGCGAGGCGCTGGGCCGCAACGACGTGGTCCTGGTCGACACGGGCGCCACCAAGATGTGGATGGCCCGGCTCTACCCGACCTACGAGCGGAACACCTGCCTGATCTCAAACGGCTTGTCCACCATGGGTTTTGCGCTGCCCGGCGCCCTCGGCGTCAAGCTGGCCCGCCCCGAGTCGAAGGTGCTGGCCGTCGTCGGCGACGGCGCCTTCCTGATGAACTCCCAGGAGATCGAGACCGCGGTGCGGGAGCGGATCCCACTCGTCGTGCTGATCTGGGAGGACGGCGGCTACGGCCTGATCGAATGGAAGATGGACCTCGAACTCGGCGAGCACTACTACGTGAAATTCGGCAACCCCGACATCGTGCAATACGCGGAAAGCTTCGGCGCCAAGGGATATCGGATCACCAGTGCCGCCGAGCTGTTGCCGACACTGAAGGCCGCGCTGGCCGACGACGGGGTGTCGCTGATCGGCTGCCCGGTCGACTACTCGGAGAACCTGCGCCTGACCGACCGGCTCGGCGAGCTGGACGAGACGCTTTAAACGGGCTTCTAAGCTCGCGTTTGCTCGATGCTGAAACATCGGGTCGGAATCGGCGTACGCTTCTCAGTGCTCTTCATCTCCTACTCCCGACCTGTGGGGAGGGGCAGCGATGTCGTATTTGATAACGGTTCCGGAATTCCTGGCCTCGGCGGCATCGGATGTGTCCAAGATCGGCTCGGCGGTGACCGCCGCCAATGCCGTGGCGGCGGGCCCGACGACGGGATTGCTGACGGCCGGTGCGGATGAGGTGTCGGCGGCGATAGCGTCAGTGTTCTCCAGCCACGGGCAGGTGTTTCAGGCGCTCAGCGCCGAGGCGGCGGAGTTTCATGCCCTGTTCGTCTCGACGTTGAACGCCGCCGGGGGCGCCTATGCGACCGCCGAGGCGGCAAACTCCTCGCCATTGCAGACCCTCACGCCCCTGTGGCAAGACGTGCGGGCCGTGGTCAATGCGCCCACCAATGCGTTGTTCGGGATCCCGTTGATCGGCAAGGGCGCCAACGGGGCGCCGGGGACCGGGCAGAACGGCGGGCCGGGCGGGATCTTGTTCGGCAACGGCGGCGATGGCGGGTCCGGGCTGCCCGGCCAGCCCGGCGGCAACGGGGGTAACGCTTTCTTCTTCGGCAACGGCGGCAGGGGCGGGGCCGGCGGTATTGGCACGACCGGCACCCCGGGCGCCGCGGGGGCCAGCCCCACCAACGGCGGCCTGGGCGGCAACGCTGGCTCCGGCGGGGTGGGCGGCAACGGCGGGCTGATTTTCGGCAGTGGCGGCGCGGGCGGCGTTGGCGGGACCGGCGGGACCGGCGGGAGCGGCGGGGACGGCGTCACGGGCTTTGTCAACGCCACCGGCGGGGGCCAGGGCGGGAACGGCGGGACGGGCGGGACCGGCGGCAACGCCGAGGGGGTGTCGGGATTGTTCGGCGGCCACGCGGGTGACGGCGGCGCGGGCGGCCAGGGTGGCCACGGTGGCCAGGGTGGCCAGGGCCTCGGGGCCGGCACCGGGGGCGACGGCGGCAAGGGCGGCACCGGTGGGACCGCCGGCCTGGGTGGCGGCTCCGGCGCGGGCCTCGTGGGCGCCGGCGGTACTGGCGGCCACGGCGGCGACGGCGGCAACAGTGCCGGCACGGCCGGCATCGGCGGCAACGGCGGCAACGGCGGCAACAGCGCCGGCGGGGCGGGCGGCGACGGCGGCGACGGCGGCAACAGCGGGAACGCCGCCGTGAACGGCTCGGGCCTGGTGACCGCGGAAACCATCCGCGGCGGCAACGGCGGCAACGGCGGCAGCGGCGTCACCGGTGGCAACGGCGGCAACGGGGGCGGCGGCGGCAGCGCCATCGCCACCGGTACCACCAACGCCATCGCGATCGGCGGCGGCGGTGGCGGCGGCGGCGCCGGGGGCAACAGCACGGGCGGCGGCACCGGCGGCCACGGCGGCCAAGGCGGGAACGGCGGCGGCGTCGCCGCAACGGTCGGCCTCAGCTCCATCGCCGCCGGTGGCGGCGTCGGCGGTGGTGGTGGTGGGCCCGCCGGCATCGCGGGTGGCCCCGGGGGTGGGGGCGGCGGCGGGGCCGGCGCCGATGTCACCACCAGCACCGCCACCAGTGGCGGCGGCTTCAACGGCAGCACCGGCCAAGGCTCCGGCGGCGGGGCCGGCGGTGGCGGCGGCCAACCCGCCGCCGCGAGCGGTACCGGGGTCGCCGCCGGTGGTGGTGGCGGCGGTGGCGGCGCTATCACCGGCGGCGCCGGTGGCGACGGCGGCCAAGGGGGCAGTGCCAATGGCGTGGCCCCCGGCGCCGGCGGAGTCGGCGGCACCGGCCAGCCGCTCGGCGGTGCCGGTGCGAACGGTGCCGCGGGCAACCCCTTCAGCACCGGCGGCGCCACCGCCACCGGCGGCGCCGGCGGCAACGCCAACATCGGTGGCGGCGGCGGGGGCGGTGCCGCCTTCGCCAGCGGGACCGGCGCCGTCGCACACGGCGGCACCGGCGGCGACGGGGGCCCCTAACGCCGTTTCAGCCGTTGCGCGGGGACGTCGCCTTGCCCAGCGTCATCGGCCGGACGTAGCCACCCACCAGCGTGCGATGCCACCAGGCGTGGTCGCGCCGCAATTCCGCGACGGTCGTGAACCGGTACTCATACAGCTGCGCGCGCACATACCGCGGCGGCGAGTCCGGAAATGGATTGCGCCGCAACAGGCGCAGCGTCGGTCGGTCGTTGCTCAGCAGCCGTTCCATGAACGGCCTCAGCCACGGCTGCGCGTAACCGGGCGAGATCGCGGCGAACCACATCAGCCAGTCCAGGCGTAGATGGTAGGGGGCCCACTGCCGCGGCAGCCGTCGCACGCCGCCGGGTTTGCCCTTGAATTCGTATTCCTTCCACACCGTTTCGTCGGTGACCCGTAACTCGTCGGTGCCCTCGATCACCACCTCGCGGCGGATGCGGCCGATGCTGCCGAACGCCCCGTAGGTGTTCACCAGATGAAATGGGTTGAAGGACATGTTCATTCGCTGACGCGGCGAGAGCATGTTGCGCACCGGCCAGTAGCTCAGGAACAGCACGGCGGCGCTGAACGCCATCACCACGGCGGCGAACCACAGCGGCGGCGCCGGCCAGGCCGGATGCGCGGGCACCGGAAAGAGCAGCGCCAGCGACGAGTCGTCGATGGCGCTGAACGCCAGCAGGATCGTCACCCAGTTGAGCCACGCGAAGTTGCCCGACGCCACCAGCCACAGCTGGGTGACGACGACGATCGCGCCGGCCACGCTGGCCACCGGTTGCGGCGCGAACAACCCGAACGGCACGATCAGCTGGGCGAAATGGTTGCCGGCCACCTCGACGCGGTGCAGCGGCCTGGGCAGGTGATGGAAGAACCAGCTCAACGGCCCCGGCATCGGCTGTGTCTCGTGGTGGTAGTACAGGCACGTCAGGTCGCGCCAGCACGGGTCGCCGCGCATCTTGATCAGCCCCGCGCCGAACTCGACCCGGAACAGCAGCAGCCGCGCCATCCACAGCGTCAGCACCGGCGGCGCCACCCGGTCGTTGCCGAGGAAGATCATCAGGAAGCCCGCCTCCAGCAGCAACGACTCCCAGCCGAACCCGTACCAGGTCTGGCCGACGTTGACGATCGAAAGATAGAGCGCCCACAGCGCCAGCCACGCCAGCATCGCGGCCCACACCGGCGCCAGGTCGGCGGCGCCGGCGACGACGGCCGCCGCCAGCGCCGCACCCAGCCAGGCCACGCCCGCGAACAGCCGGTCGGAATAGCGCAGCTGAAAAAGGCTGGGGGCGCGCCAAAACGTCTGCCGGGCCAAAAACCGCGATACGGGCAGCATTCCGTGCTCGCCGATGAGCGCCCGGAATTGCAGCGCGGCCGCGACGAAGGCGATCAGGTAGATGGCCGCGACGCCCCGCTGCAGGACCATCCGGCCCAGCCAGTATTCGGGTGCCGAGAACCAACCCATGGTCGTCACGTATTACCAGTCAAGCAGCACGGAAACCGCTAGCCAACGCCCCAATTGTCATTCCTCGCGTGGCCGCGGCGCCCGGTCCGGCAGCGCCACGATCGACGCGCCTAACACCGCAAGCGAAATCAGCGCCAGCAGTTGCACATTCGCCGCATGCCCGGCGTAACCGTCGACCGAGCGCCAGGGATGCCGCGACAGCGCCGCCCCGGCCAGGATCAGCCCGCCGGCGCTCAGCAGCACGGTCAAGGCGTCGCGCCGGCGCCGCACGGCATATCGCAGGCCCAGGGCGGCGCCGGCCACCGCCAGTCCGGCCGCTCCCGCGATGGCCGTTCCGGCCGCCAGCACGCCGACCGCCGCCCAGGGTCCCGGGGCCCACGGTCGGGCGGGCGGGTCGTCGGTGCGCCCGCGCCGGGTGCGCCACAGGGCGAGAGCGGCCAGCAGCGGCAGCAACGCCAGCCCCACCGCCAGGCCCGTCCGGTACAGCGAATTGGAGGCGAAGCTCAGCGTGATGGTGCCGGGGTCGCCCGCGGGCACCACCCAGCCCTGCTGCCACCCGTTGACCGCGACCGGGGTCAGCCGGGCCCCGGCGGCGGTGCGCGCCACCCAGCCGGGGTTGATGCTCTCGGGGATGACCAGCAGCCGCTCGGTGGGCGACGCGGGCGCCCGCACCTCGCGGCGGCTCGGGCCCCACGCCCCGGTAGGGGCGGGAGCCAGCAAGGGCCCAGTGGCGCTGGGTATCTCGGCGGCGGCCGGGGTCGACAGCCGGGCCCCGTCCACCACGAACTGGGCGCCGGGGCTGATCAACAGCTCCTGCTGGCCGGCCGGCAGCGCGATCGGCTCGGTTTCGCAGGGCTGCGCCGCGACCGGTGCGCCGTCCAGCAGCGCGCCGGCGGTGGTGCGGATCGAGGTGTGCACGAACCGGCCCGCGACGGCGATGACCGGGCCGCGATCGCAGCCGACGGTGATCTCCCGCGACCGGTTGCGGTCGGCGTCGGCGGGTGCGATCGGGTTGCCGTCGGCGCCCAGCACCGTGACCTCGGCCAGGCCCGGCGGCTTGAGCTGATCGAAGCCCAGGGCGTTGCGGTCGATCACGTCTTCCCAGTCGAGCAGGCTGATGCTGACGGTGTCGGTCACCCGCGGCTTGAGCGAAAGCGTTTGCGGCTCATCCGGTTTCAGCTTCCAGACCTGCGGGCCGTCGCCCAGGTCGACCGCCAGCACCGTCGGGTGCGCCGGCAGCGTCGACGCGCTGGGCGCCACGCGCAGCCCGGTGACTTCGGTGGCCCGCGGCAGGGTGAGGGTCAGCGTCGGCGGGGACTTGTGCTGCACCACCCGCTGCGGCGCCGTCCACGCGGTGGCCGGGTCGCCGTCCGTCGCCGCGAACGCGGACCCCAGGATGTCCACGACGTCCGAATCCCCTTGGGCCCGAGTGGTATTCGGCTCGGCGATCAGGTCGGCCAGCTTGGGTCCCTGTCGTGGCCGCACCCACACCGTCGGCGTCACCGACACCGGGTCCGTGACGGTCAGGGTGCGGCTGAAGTTGACCGGCTCTTCCGGCGCCAGCGCCATCGATGCCGCGCAGCGCACACCGCCGGGCGCCGCCGCGCAACCCGGCCTGCCGAGCAGCTCCGATCCCAGGTCCCACGCGGCGACCGCCGCGCCCGGCGGCGGCCCGGGCACCCGCACGGTGTGCCGCAGGCTGACCGGATGGGCGAAGCCGGACGCGTCGTACTGGGTGATCGACAGGTCGGTGATGCCGAACTGCACGCCGGGGGAGCCGTCGTCGGTGCCGGCGGCGGTGATCCGCACCCACGGCGTTTCGCCGTACGGCAGCGCCACCGCGAGCGGCTTGCCGGGCTCGTCGAACCGCAGCGTGGTGCTGCCGTTGGCCGTCTCGACCAGGATGCGGCGGACCTGGGCGCCGACGGCGGTGGCGCTCGGCGTGATGGTGAGCGAGCCGTTGGTCACCGGGTGGTCGAAGTCCACCCGCAGCCACTGCCCGACGGCGGCCTGCAGCGCGTTGGACACCCACGCCGTCGCCGAGTCGCCGTCGACCGCCGCGGCGGGGGACGTCGCCGGCGCGACGTCGGGCATGGCGGTGGAGTCCGACGACGAACTCGACACGGTGATGCGGCCGCCGTTCCAGGCCCCGAACACCATGTCGGCGCCCGGGACCGGATAGTCGGGGACGCGGTTGAACGTGTGCCTCGCGTCGCCGGCCGCCCGGACGGCCGACGAATGCTGGTCGACGCGGCCGTAGTCGGTTTCGCGGGCCACCGGGGTGTCGGTGACCGTCACGAGCGACGCCGGCAGGCCGGCGGCGCGGGCGTCGGCGCCCATCAGCACCGGGCCCAGCGGCGGTTGGCCCAGCAGCCGTCGCCGCTCATCCAGGCGCAGCAGCACCTCGGGGCCGCCGGCGACCCGGGGCAGCCGGTCGGCGTCGACGAAGTAGGGCGCGCCGGGATCACCGGCAACCGCGACGCGGTAGATCTCGACCGCCGGCAACCGCGGCCGCAGGCCGCCGTCGGCGACGAAGCCCGCCAGCGTGCCGGGCCCGACGGGAGCACCGAACTGCGCCACTTTCTGCAGCCCCGGCGAGCCCTCGACGGCGCGGTGCACCAGGATGGGGCGCGCCGAGCGCGACGTCTCCGGATCCAGGTCGTTGCGCAGCACGACATACGAAATGCCTTGGCGGGCAAGGGTGTCGGCCAGGCCGGCCGAGGGTTGCCCGGCGGCGAACAGCCGTTGCACCGAGTCCAGCGCCCGGATGGTCTGCGGCGGGGTCAAGGGGATGGAGTCGCGCACGCCCCACGGGCTGTGGCCGAGCACCTGCAGCGGCTCGTCGTGGGTGGTGCCCCACGACTGGGTGGCGAACGGCGCCCCGGGGGCCACCAGCACCCGCCCCGAAACCGGTGTCGCAGTGTTGTGTTCGTCCAGCCAGTCGGCGGCCTCGTGCCAGTACGCCGGGATCGCACCGAACGTGCCCGGCGGGGCGAGCCGGCCGGTCCACGCCAGCGAGGTGCTGACCATCAGCGCCGTCAGGACCACGACCGCCACGGCGGCCCGCTTGTCGCGCTCGGGGTGGGCGAACGTGCGCAGCCACGCCGCGCGCGGCGCGCTGCCCGGCAGCGCGACCCGGCCCAGCAACTGGGCGACGCCCAGCGCCACCGGAATGCGGATCACCGGTCCCAGCTTGTGGACGTTGCGCAGCGGCGCGCCGGCCGCGTCCATGAAGGCCTGCACCTCGTGGGCGAAGGGCGATCCCAGCCCGCCGCTGTAACCGACGGCCATCAAGACCACACCGATCAGCAGCATGGTCACCAGCCGGCCCCGCGCCGGCATTCCCGCGCCGGCCAGCCCGGCCAGCCCGGCCGCCGCGACCAGGCAGGTAGCCAGGACGGCCGCCGACCCGGTCACCAGGGGCGCGCCGGCCGTGGCGGTCGGCGCCACGAACGGGGTCCAGCTGTCGGTGCCGCGCAGAATTTCGGTCAGCGACGACCACTGCGTCGTCACGCCGGAGGATTCGATGAAGTCCAGGAACGGCGGGCTGACGTGGCGCAGGCAGACCAGCGCCACCACCCACCACAGCGTGGCCAGGCCCAGCGCCAGTGCCCACCATGCGGTGTAGCGCCACCACAACCGGTTCGGGCGGTGGCACGCCCACCAGATCACCGCGGGCAGGCAAGCGGCCAACGTCGCGATGGCGTTGACCGCGCCCATCAGCGCGACCGCCAGCCCGGCCTGCGCGGCCAGCACCCGCACCGACCTGTCGCCGGCCGCCCTTAGCGCACGGATCGTCGGCAACAACACCCACGGCGCCAGCATCATCGGCAGGGTTTCCGACGAGATCGAGCCGAGCGTGGTCAGCACCCGCGGGGACAGCGCGAACGCCACCGCGCCGATCACCCGCGACGACGGGCTGCCGATGCCCAGCGCCTCGGCCACCCGCAGCAGCCCCCAAAACCCGACCGTGAGCAGCAACGCCCACCACAGCCGCTGGGTCACCCAGCCCGGCACCCCGAGCGCGTGGCCGACCAGAAAGAAGGTGCCGTGCGGAAACAGGTAGCCGTACGCCTGGTTCTGCGCCTGGCCGAACGGCAGTTCGCTGTTCCACAGGTTCGTCGCGCGGGCCAGGAAGCGCAGCGGGTTGGCGGTGAGGTCGAGCTTAGTGTCGGGCGAGACCTGCCCGGGCGACTGCGCGAACGTCAGCGCCAGCGCGACGGCACCGACCAACAGCAACCACCGGCGGGAGAGCGGCGCAGCCGACGAGCAGGGGGCCGGTGAGCCGGCCCGGGTCCTACTCGGGCTAGCTACGGTTGCCGTACTCGACCCGGTTGAGCACTGACGACTGCGGATCGCCCCCGGGGAGTGGCGGCTTCGTGTCCTGCTGCACCATCAAGGTGATCCCGAAGATCGCGGCCGCGCCCAGCAACAGACCAACCACGACGCTCGCGGCGGCGGGCGCGATGATCCGGTTCATGAAACGGCTCCTGGAATTTCTCGGGGACTAGCGCCAACCTAGCAGAACGGCGTTCGCCGGCCGGGCCGGCGAGTCACGGCCACGGCACGCAATGACCATGCCAGCAGCGAGAGCCGTAATTCACCAGATACGGCCCGGCGGGGCTGCGCGGTGCGGTCTGCACCGGCACCGTCTTGTGGTCCTCCATCGCCAGCGTCACGCCGACGGTCGCGGTGGCGCCGAGCGACAACCCCACCGCGATGCTGGCCGCAGCGACCAACGAAAACCCGGCCATCGCCGGCTCCTCCCTGCCAGGCAAATGGGCTGAATGCCAACCTACCGGCGATGCCCCCTGGAGCACGGGACGAAACGCCAGCCGTGACAACATGGCCCGATGCCCTTCCCCCGCATCCTGGCCGTGCTCGTCGCCGCGACCGCCTTGCTGGCCGGCTGTGGCCACCATGCCGCCCGCCCACCGGCGGCCTCGTCGAGCAAGCCGGCCGCCGCCCCGGCGCCACCGGTATGCGCCGATCCGACGGCTGTCCCGGCCGCGCTGTCGACCCGCGACAAGCTGGCACAACTGCTGATGGTGGGCGTGCGGAACGCCGACGAAGCCCGAACCGTCGTCAACGACTCCCACGTCGGCGGGATCATCATCGGTGGCTGGACGGACCTCTCGATTTTCAAGGGCGGGCTGGCCGAGGTCGCCCACAGCGCGGGGCCCCTGCCGCTGGCGGTCGGCGTCGACGAAGAAGGTGGCCGGGTATCGCGCTTGAAGTCGCTGATCGGGGTGGCCCCGTCGGCGCGGCAACTGGCGAAGACCCAGACGGTCCAGCAAGTCCACGACCTGGAAGTGGAGCGCGGCAAGAAGATGCGCGACCTGGGCATCACCATCGACTTCGCCCCGGTGGTCGACGTCACCGATGCGCCGGACGGCGTCATCGGTGACCGCTCATTCGGCGCGGACCCGAACACCGTCACCGCCTACGCCGGGGCCTACGCCCAGGGCCTGCGCGACGCCGGGCTGCTGCCGGTGCTCAAGCACTTCCCCGGCCACGGACACGGCTCGGGCGATTCACACAAGGGCGGCGTCGTCACGCCGCCGCTGAGCGACCTACAGACCAGCGACCTCGTGCCCTATCGAACGCTGGTGGCCCAGCTCCCGGTCGCAGTCATGATCGGCCACCTGCAGGTCCCCGGGCTGACCGGCGACGACCCCGCCAGCCTGAGCCGGGCCGCCGTGCAGCTGCTGCGCGATGGCACCGGCTACGGCGCCCCGCCCTTCAACGGCCCGGTGTTCAGCGACGACCTGTCCAGCATGGCCGCGATCTCCGATCGGTACGGCGTGTCCGAGGCGGTGCTGCGCGCGCTGCAGGCCGGTACCGACGTGGCGCTGTGGGTCAGCATCGAAGAGGTGCCCGCGGTCCTGGATCGGCTGGAAAAGGCCGTGGCCGCCGGCGAACTGCCGATGCCGGCGGTCGACGCGTCGGTGGTGCGGGTGGCGACGATGAAGGGCGTCAATCGAACATGTGGCCACTAATGCGGCGCATCCTCGTTACCCTGTAGTCAGATTCGCGGCTAGAGAGGCAACAGCGATGGCGGGTGGTACCAAGCGGTTACCGCGTGCTGTGCGCGAACAGCAGATGCTCGACGCCGCCGTGCAAATGTTCTCCGTCAACGGTTATCACGAGACGTCGATGGACGCGATCGCCGCCGAGGCGCAGATCTCCAAGCCGATGCTGTACCTGTACTACGGCTCCAAGGAGGACCTGTTCGGCGCCTGCCTGGACCGCGAGCTGGGGCGGTTCGTCGACGCGGTGCGCGCCGACATCAACTTCGCCCAGAGCCCAAAGGACCTGCTGCGCAACGCTATCGGGTCGTTCATGCGTTACATCGACGCCAACCGCGCGTCCTGGATCGTGATGTACACCCAGGCCATCAGCTCGCAGGCGTTCGCGCACACGGTGCGCGAGGGACGCGAGCAGATCATCGAATTGGTGGCCGAGCTGATGCGGGCGGGCAGCCGCTCCCCACGCTCGGAGGCCGAGTATCAGATGATGGCGGTGGCGCTGGTCGGCGGCGGCGAGGCGATGGCCAACCGGCTGTCCACCGGCGACATCGGCGTCGACGAGGCGGCCGAGCTGATGTTCGACCTGTTCTGGCACGGTCTGCGCGGCACGCCGGAGGAGCGGGAAGCCGCCTCACAAGCCGGATAGGCCGGCTAGCCCCTACATTCGTGGGGTGCACTCGTCGGCTCGCAACCTCGACTTCTTTTGCGCGGTAGTCATCGTCGGGTTGCTGGCCGGGGTCGCCGGGTTGGCGACGACGGAGGTGCTGCGGTTCGTCGAGCACGTCACCTACCACTACAGCTTCGGCACGCTACTCAACGGGATCACCGGGAGCAGCCCGGTCCGCCGCGCGCTGGGGCCGATGGTCGGCGGGGCGCTGGCGGGCCTGGGCTGGTGGATCCTGCGGCGCCGCACCCCGGCGCCGCCGCTGGCCCAGACCATCGCCCGGCGCGAGCCGATCCCGCGGCTGGCGTGGAGCGTCGACGCCGTGTTGCAGGTGCTGCTGGTCGGCTCCGGCGCCTCGCTGGGCCGCGAGGGCGCTCCGCGCCAATTCGCCGCTGCCCTGGGCGATTTCGCGACCACGTGGCTGAAGCGGCTGTCCAGCCACGACCGCCAGGTCTTGCTGGCCTGCGCGGCCGGCGCGGGCCTGGGCGCCGTGTACGCCGTGCCGCTGGCCGGCGCGCTGTTCGCGGTGCGGATCATGCTGAACACCTGGCACCCGCGGGCGGTGGGCGCCGCGTGCCTCACGTCCAGCCTTGCCGTCGCGATCTGCTCGGCCGAAACCCACGATCAGCCGAGCCTGGTTTGGCCCAGCGCGGAATCGTCGTACCTGCTGACCGCGCACGGGCTGATCCTGGCGCCGGTCGCCCTCGCGGTGGGATTGGCGTTCAAGTGGCTCATGGCGGCCGCGCGGCCGGCCCGGGTGATGCGATCGTGGGTCCTGGTTCCGGCGCTGGCGGGCGCCGGCCTGGTGATGGGCATCTGCTCGCACTGGTGGCCCGAGCTGCCCGGCAACGGCCGCAGCATCCTGACCGTCAGCCTGGCCAGCCGCATGACCCTGTCGGCCGCCCTGGTCATCCTGGTGTTGAAACCGCTGCTGACGGCGCTGTTCCTGCGCGCCGGCGGCGCCGGCGGAATGCTCACCCCATCGCTGGCCACCGGCGCGGCCGCGGGATCGGCCCTGGTGCTGGCGGTCAACTGGGCGGCCGGGACCCATATGCACACCCCGGCCGTCTCCCTGGCCGGGGCCGCCGGCGTGCTCGCGGTAACCCAGGGCTCGCCGATCTGGGCGGCGATCTTCGTCTGGGAGCTGGCCCACCCGCCGCTGTGGCTGTTCGGGGTGTTCCTGCTGACCGCCTGCGGCGCATACGGATTGAAGGTGCTCGCGGTCGGCCGCAGGCCGGCGCGGACGGGCTAGAGGGCGCGGACGCTGCCGGTCAGGTAGGGATATCCCTTCGCGATGTTGCGCAGCGCAATATCCCAGCCGCCGTCGTCGCCCTGGTCGACGTACAGCCCCGCGGTGCCGGGCAGCACCAGCGGCTTGCCGAACCGCACCGAGTACTGCGCCTCGTCGGGAATCCGGGCCTCGATGTTGGCCAGAACCGCTGCGGCGCTGAACATCCCGTGCGCGATGACGGTCGGAAACCCGAACAGCTTGGCGGCGATCGGGTTGGTGTGGATCGGGTTGTGGTCACCGCCGACGGCGGCGTAGCGACGGATCTGGCCCGGGCTGACGCGCAGCACCGTGCTGGGCGGCGGCAGCTTCGGCTGCTTCTGCGGCGGTGGTTTGGGCTCGTCGGACAGGCTGGTGCGCTGCTGGTGCAGGAAGGTGGTCACCTGGTGCCACGCGACGTCGTTACCGACGCTCACGTCGGTCACCAGGTCCACCAGCAGGCCCTTGCGGTGCTCGCGCAGGTTCTCCGCGTGCACGCGCACACCGACCGTGTCGGTCACCGCGATCGGGCGGTACTGCGTAATGTGGTTTTCGGTATGCACCGAACCCATTGCGGCAAAAGGAAAGTCGAAGCCGGTCACCAGCGACATCATGGCGGGAAAGGTCAACGCGAACGGGTAGGTCAGCGGCACGTGGTTGCCATAGCGCAGGCCGGTGACGCCCGCGTACTCGGCCACGTTCGCCTGGTCGATGGGCAGTTCCTCGACGGTCACCGTGCGGCTGGGCAACTGGTCGGAGCGGGGCAGCAGGGGCAGCGCCCCGGCCGCCGCGCGCAGCATGTTTCGCAAACCGCTGGGCTGGTTCATCATGCCCCCAACATCGCCTGGCCGCAGACGCGAATGACGTTGCCCGTCACCGCGTTTGACGCCGGGCTGGCGAAGTAGGCGATCGTCTCGGCGACGTCGACGGGCTGCCCACCCTGCAGCAGCGAGTTCATCCGGCGGCCGACCTCGCGGGTGGCCAGCGGGATGGCCGCCGTCATCTGGGTTTCGATGAACCCCGGCGCGACCGCGTTGATCGTGATGCCCTTCTCGTAGAGTCCCGGCGCCAGCGCCTGGGTCAGGCCGATCATGCCGGCCTTGGTGGTGGCGTAATTGGTCTGCCCGCGGTTGCCCGCGATGCCGGCCATCGACGACAGGCCGATCACCCGGCCCCCCTCGCCGATGCTGCCGTTGCCGACCAGGCCCTCGGTGAGCCGTTGCGGGGCAAGCAGATTGACCGCCAGCACGGCGTCCCAGCGCGCCTCGTCCATGTTCACCAGCAGCTTGTCGCGGGTGATGCCGGCGTTGTTGACCAGGATGTCGGCGTGCCCGGCGTAGTGGTCGTTCAGGTGCTCGGTGATCTTGTCGACAGCGTCGTCGGCGGTGACGTCCAGCCACAGCGGGGTGCCCCCGACCCGGCTGGCGGTCTCGGCCAGGGCGTCGGCGGCCGACTCCACGTCGATCGCGACGACGCGGGCGCCGTCGCGGGCGAACACCTCGGCGATGCAGGCGCCGATGCCGCGGGCGGCGCCGGTCACGATCGCGACCTTGCCGTCCAGCGGCCGTTCCCAGTCGGCCGGCGGGGTGGAGTCGGCCTCGCCGACGTAGAAGACCTGGCCGTCGACGTAGGCGGACTTGCCGGACAGGAGGAATCGCATCGT
>NZ_LZKE01000132.1:0-4295 GCF_001672675.1 Mycobacterium sp. E2327 | reverse complement strand
CCCCCGCCTGGTCTACGGCCTGATCACCGGGTACGGCGAGACCGGGCCGGATGCCGACCGCGCCGCCTACGACATCGCGGCGTTCTGGGCCCGCGCCGGCCTGGCCCACCTGCTCACCCGGCCCGGCGACACCCCGCCCTTCCAGCGGGGCGGCATGGGCGATCACTCGGCCGGCATGACCCTGGCCGCCGCCGTGTGCGCGGCGCTGGTCGCCCGCGATCGCACCGGCGCGGGCCAACTCGTGACCACCTCGCTGTACCGCCAGGGCGCCTACACCGTCAGCTTCGACCTGAACACCTACCTGCTGACCGGCCAACCGATCGCCGTTGGACAACGCGAGCAGATGGGCAACCCGGCCATGAACAACTACGCGGCGGGCGACGGCCGGCGGTTCTGGATTGTCGGGCTCGACGTCGACCGGCACTGGCCGCCGCTGTGTCGCGCCGTCGGCCGCCCAGAGTGGCTGGGCGATCCCCGGTTCGCCGACGCCCGGGCCCGCGCCGCCAACGCCGCGTTGCTCGTCGCCGAGCTGGACCGGATCTTCGCGACCAAGTCGCTCGATGAGTGGGCGGAGGTCTTCGCGGGCGAACCCGACTTCTTCTGGTCGCCCGTCAACGCGCTCGAGGACGTGGTCGCCGACGAGCAGTTTCACGCCGCGGGCGGCTTGGTCGACGTGCCGGACGGCGCCCAACCAGGAGCCGCCGTCACCATGGTGGCCACGCCGGCGGACTTCCACGGCACGCCGTGGGCGCCGCGCTCCGTGGCGCCGGAACTTGGTCAGCACACCGACGAGGTGCTTGCCGAGCTCAAGGCGCGACGGGAGTCCTGAAACCGGCCGGGCGCCTTTACAAATTTCGCTCGAAGTGTCACGCTGTCCGGTGACAACAGCCCACCACGAGCGCCGCAGGAAACGCCAACGATGGTCACTCCAACGTTCGACATCAGCCACCACCGCCGGGTCGGCGCCGCACGAACGATCCGCGCCGACGGCGAACCCCTGCGGTATCGGCTGGACGTCGTCGCGGCCAGCGCCGCGGACGTCGTGCAATCGGCCGGGGGGTGGCTCTACGACCGGGTGATGGCCGGTTGGGAGGTGACCGCGCTGCTGCCCAACGGCGGCGATGCCCGCTCGCTGCGGATCCTCGGCGTGCAGGCATTCGACGGAGAGGCGCGCCCGGACCTGGCCGCCTCGAGCAGCCAGAGCCTGGCGGTCAGCGCCGAGGCGTTCGCCGCCGACCCGCGGGTGCGGGAAAAGGTGCTCGGGTCGCTGGGCGACTGGCGGACCGAGGTCGCGCTGTGGGGTGACGGCTGGCCCCTGGGCGTCGACCGCGCGATGACCCGGACGCAGCACGTGCTCAGCGCGGCGGCCCGCCGATTCAAGGGCTATGCCCTTGCGGCGGCCGGATTGGCTTGCGATTCAGTCGATCCCACCGAGCCGCTGCTGTGCGACATGGCCGCCCTCTCGCGGCTCTCCTAGCCCATGAAGAAGTACTACGGCCACACCCTGCTCTACCTGCACGAGACCATCTCACTCGGGTCAGCGCGAAGCGACGCCTTCACCGAAACCTTCAGCGGCACCTACCACCCGATGATGGACGAGCTGGGCGCCCGGCTGTTCGCGATCTGGGAGACCACCCCGTACAACGGCCACTGGCCGCAGGTCACGATCATCTGGGAGATCGACGGATTCGCCGACTACGCCCGGATCGGCGCCGCCCAGGCGCGCGGGGGCAGCCACGAGGTGGCGGCCGGCAAGTGGTCGGAGTTCCTGGCCGGCGTGGGCGCCTCCGGCGAGGGGCGCATCATGTACCCGGGGCCGAGCAACAAAACGCTGGCCCAGCTGCGCGAGGCGAATTTCGCTGCGCCGCTGGTGATTCAGGAGATCATGCAGACCAAGCCGGGCCGTCAGGACGATTACATCCGTGAGCTGGAGCGGCTCTACGTCCCATGGTCGGAGCGCACCGGCAAGCGGTGGCTGGGTTCGTTCACCACGACCTTCCGCTACAACGAGGTCATCCACTACTGGGCGCTGGACGGCGGCTGGGAGTGCTTCGCCAACCACTACCCGTCGTTCAAGGAGAACCCACCCGCCGAGCTCGTCACCTGGATGAGCGTGGCTCCGGCCCTGCGCGACGGCTGGGAGGACTCGATCCTGTCGGCCCTACCCCCGTCGCCACTGCAGTGAGCTTTTCGTACGACCCGTTCGACGCGGAAGTAATGGCAAACCCGTTGCCGTACTACCGGATTCTGCGCGACGAGCACCCGGTCTACTACATGCTGCAGTGGGACACCTACGCGCTCTCCCGCTTCGAGGACATCTGGCAGGTGCTCGAGGTCAACGACGGTACGTTCGTCGCGACGGAAGGCACGTTGCCCCCGGCGTCGGTGCTCGCTCAGCACAACGACGGTCCACTCGACGATCCGCCGCTGCATCCGCTGCCGTTTCACGCCGTCTTCGACACCGACCTGTACGCCGAGATCCGGCGCGCGCACTCGGCGCCGTTGCGCCCGAGGTCGGTCGCCGGGCTGGAGGCCCGGATCCGCACGCTGGCCAACGAGCGCCTCGACGAGCTGCTGCCGCGGGGCTCCTTCGACCTGACCCAGGAGTACGGCGGCATCGTCGCGGCGTCGATGGTATGCGGATTGCTAGGCCTGCCAGACGATCTCGCACCCCAAGTGCTGGCCGCGGTCAACGCCGGCAGTTTGGCCGAACCCGGCGAGGGCGTCGACACCGCGCAAGCCCGGCCCAACTACCTCCAATACCTCACACCGGTGGTCGGGGGCCGCCGCGCCGACTCCTCCGGCGATGCGCTGCCGGTGGTCGACGGCCTGCTGGGCTACCGATTGCCCGACGGCAGCGCCCTGTCCGACGTCGAGGTCGCCACCCAGATGCTGTGCATCTTCATCGGTGGGACCGAGACGGTGCCCAAGATCGTCGCCCACGGGCTGTGGGAGCTCAGCCGGCGGCCCGACCAGATGGCCGCGGTCTGCGCCGACCCCGCCACCAACGTGCCGATCGCCCGCGAGGAGATGATCCGTTACTGTGCGCCGGCGCAGTGGTTCGCCCGAACGGCGCGCAAACCGTACACAATTCACGGCCAGAGGATCGAGCCCGGCCAGCGCATCATCACGCTGCTCGCGTCGGCCAGCCGCGACGAGCGCGAGTACGAGAACCCCGACGAATTCCTCTGGAACCGGCCCGTCCGCCGCTCGCTGGCGTTCGGCCGCGGCCAGCACTTCTGCATTGGCTACCACCTGGCCCGGCTGGAAATCGATGTGCTGTTGACCGAATGGCTACGCCGCGTGCCCGACTTCGCGATCCGGGGCGACGCCGCCACCCGGCTGCCGTCCAGCTTCCAGTGGGGATGGAACAAGATTCCGGTGGAGGTCTGACGTGTGGTCCTACCGGATCATCGCTCCCTACCAGTTCGAGCGGACGACGATTCCCGACAAGATGCCCGAACAGCTGGCCGACGGCCAAGTGCTGCTGCGGTTTTCGGCCGCCGGCGTCTGCGGCAGCGACCTGCCGGCCTTCCGCGGCAACAGGGGCCGGCTTCCGGGTGACGACGGGCGCAGCGCCGCCGAAAAGGACGGGTTCCCGATCCACGAGGTGGCCGGCGAGGTGATCGCCAGCCGCCACCCGGATCACCGCCCGGGCGATCGGGTGGTGGGCTGGGCATCCGGGTTCGACGGCCTGATGGAACGCGTGATCAGCGACGGCAACATGCTTGCGCCGTACGATCCCGCGCTGAGTCCGGCGGAGGCGATCGGCTTGCAACCGCTGGCCTGCGTCCTGTACGCGTGCGAGCAGCTGCCCGACCTGGCCGGCCGGCACGTCGCGATCATCGGCCAGGGCTCGATCGGCCTGCTGTTCTCCTACGTCGCCAAGGCCGCGGGCGCCCGCCGGGTCACCGGGGTCGACCCTGTCGATCGCACCGGCCACGCAACGGCATTCGGCGTCGACGACCCGGTGCGCGCCACCAGCGACCGCTGGGTGAGCCAGCTGGCCCCCGCCGACCGCGCCGACGTCGTCATCGAAGCCGTCGGGCACCAAGTGGCCACCCTGGGGCACGCGATCGAAGCCACCGCCCCCGGCGGCACCGTATTCTATTTCGGCGTGGCCGACGACGAGGCCTACCCGATCAGCATGCGCCTGATGCTGCGCAACAACCTGACGTTGAAATCCGGTGTGACCCTGGACCGGCGGCGGGTCTTGGACGTCGCCGCCAAGTTCGCCGACGAGCATCCCGAGCTGCTCGGCACCTACCTCACCCACACCTTCGGCGTCGAAGACG
>NZ_LZKE01000131.1:0-44435 GCF_001672675.1 Mycobacterium sp. E2327 | reverse complement strand
CCGCGCCCAGCACCAGTGCCCCGCTCAAGACGGAGGCCAATCCGGCTGCCTTCAGAGCCGCGAACATATGCATCCCTTCGGTCGCTTACTCGGAAATAGTGTGGCATAGCGCGCACCCCGGCTACCTACTCCACAGCGGGCGGCGCACCGATGCGCGGCCCGATTCACACCGCTGACCTCGGCAGCTATGAATTGCGTGAGCTTGCCGCGGCAACGTCCTGCTGGGGGTCCAGCATCTGCCGATTGGCCGCCATGCCCGCCAGCGCGGCGCCCATCAGGCCCGCGGAGGCGGTCAGCATCAGCGCGACGCTGCGCTCGTACAACAGTCCGCCCGCCAGCGAGCCGGCCATGATGCCCACCTGAAACGCCGTGACGTACAGGCCCGAGGCCCCGTCGGGGTCGTCGGCGCCGTTGCGCATCGCGGCGGACTGCAGCATCGGCGAGACGGCGGTGGCCATCGCCCCCCACAACACGATGGCCGCGATCCCGATCAGCGCGACTGAATAGGGGGCCACGCCGCGTCCGCCGCCGAACGCGAGCGCGGTCAGCACTACGAATGCGGCGGTCAACCCAGCCATGCAGAACAACACGGCGCCCCGGGGCCGGCGGTCCAGGGGGCGCGCCACCATGCCCACGGCGACCACCCCGGCGGCGCCGTAGGCGGCCAGCACCCAGGCGAGGTTCGGTCCGCGCACGCCGACGACCTCGCGGATGATCACCACGATGTAGGTGTACGACACGAAATGGCCGGTGACGCCGACCATGGTGATGAGGCTGACGACGATCAGGGCGCGGTTGCGGTGGTGCCGCGCCCGCGGGCCGACGCACTTGAGCTGGTCGGCGGACAGCACCAGCTCGGGCAGCAACAGCCAGGCCGCCACGGTCACGACGGCCGCGGCGACGGTGACGCAGACCGCGGCCAGCCGCCAGCCCCACATCAGGCTCAGGGCGGCGGTGAGCGGGCTGCCGATCACCAGCGCCAGGCTGGTGCCGATGTAGATGGACATGGTGGCGCGTCCCGCGTGGCTCGGCGGCACCAACCGGGTGGCGATCGGGGCGATGATCGACCACAGCAGCCCGTGGGTGAGCGCGCACAGCACCCGCCCGACGGCCAGCACCGCGAAGTTCGGCGCCAGCGCCGAGATGAGTTGGGAGACGGTAAGGCAGACCAGGCTGACCACCAACGCCCGCCGGCGCGGCCAGTGCGCCGTCCAGCGCACCAGCGGAAACGTCGACAGCGCCGCCACCAGCGCGTACCAGGTCAGCAGGGTCCCGACCAACACGACGCTGACCTGCAGGTTGCGCGCGATCGCCGAGAGCGCGCCCACCGGCAGGATTTCCGCCGTGACGTAGGTGAAGGCCGCGGCCGCCAGCACCGCCAGCTGCGCCGCGACCCGTGGCGTCCACGTTCGCGCGGCAGTGGTGGCGGCTTCGACAGTCATAGGATCGGGTACGCAATCGGCCGGGCAAGGCTGGTTGGCGAATCACGCTGCACCTACCGTACGCACCGCAACAATAGGTTCCCCGCAGTTAGCGGTTCAACACGCCTACCGAGAAGTGGTCACGAACGGACCAGGCGCGCGATGGCGGCCGACGCCTCGGCCAGCTTGTCGTCCGCCTCGTCGCCTCCCTCGGCCACGGCCCGGGTCACGCAGTGGTTCAGGTGCTCGTCGAGCAGATTCAGCGCCACCGAGCGCAGGGCGCTGTTGACCGCGCTGATCTGGGTGAGGACGTCGATGCAGTACTTGTCTTCCTCGATCATGCGCGCGATGCCGCGCACCTGGCCCTCGATGCGTCGCAGCCGCTTGGCGTAGTTGTCCTTCTGCTGCGAGTATCCGTGCTCGGTCGTCATACACCCATGGTACTTGGTACCCCGACGGGGTATGCCCGCAAATATTGGTTTGGCCGCGCCGCGCATACTTGCACGATGGCCCCTGACATCAAGCCCCGTAGTCGTGACGTCACCGATGGCCTGGAGAAGGCCGCCGCCCGCGGCATGCTCCGCGCCGTAGGCATGGGGGACGAGGACTTCGCCAAGCCGCAGATCGGGGTCGCGTCGTCGTGGAACGAGATCACGCCCTGCAACCTGTCACTGGACCGGCTCGCCAAGGCGGTCAAGGAGGGGGTGTTCTCAGCCGGCGGCTACCCGCTCGAGTTCGGCACCATCTCGGTTTCCGACGGCATCTCGATGGGGCACGAGGGGATGCATTTCTCGCTGGTGTCCCGCGAGGTGATCGCCGACAGCGTCGAGACCGTGATGCAGGCCGAGCGCCTTGACGGCTCGGTGCTGCTGGCGGGGTGCGACAAGTCGCTGCCCGGGATGCTGATGGCCGCGGCGCGGCTGGATTTGGCGGCGGTGTTCCTCTACGCCGGCTCGATCCTGCCGGGGGTGGCCAAGCTGTCCGACGGCAGCGAGCGCGAGGTCACGATCATCGACGCGTTCGAGGCGGTGGGCGCCTGCGCCCGCGGCCTGATGCCCCGCGAGGACGTCGACGCCATCGAGCGCGCCATCTGCCCGGGCGAGGGCGCGTGCGGCGGCATGTACACCGCTAACACCATGGCCAGCGCCGCCGAGGCGCTCGGCATGTCGCTGCCGGGCAGCGCCGCCCCGCCGGCGACCGACCGCCGCCGCGACGGATTCGCGCGGCGCAGCGGCCAGGCCGTCGTCGAGCTGCTGCGGCGCGGCATCACCGCCCGCGACATCCTCACCAAGGAGGCCTTCGACAACGCGATCGCCGTGGTGATGGCGTTCGGCGGGTCGACCAACGCGGTGCTGCACCTGCTGGCCATCGCGCGCGAGGCCGACGTCGAGCTGTCCCTCGACGACTTCAGCCGAATCGGTTCGAAGGTGCCGCACCTGGCGGACGTCAAGCCGTTCGGCCGCCACGTCATGTCCGACGTCGACCACATCGGCGGCGTCCCGGTGGTGATGAAGGCCCTGCTCGACGCGGGGCTGCTGCGCGGCGACTGCCTGACGGTGACCGGCAAGACGGTGGCCGAGAACCTGGCCGCGATCGCCCCGCCCGACCCGGACGGCAAGGTGCTGCGCGCGCTCGCCGACCCGATCCACCCGACCGGGGGGATCACGATCCTGCGCGGATCGCTGGCGCCCGAGGGAGCGGTGGTCAAGACGGCCGGCTTCGACTCCGACGTGTTCGAAGGCACCGCAAGGGTTTTCGACGGCGAACGGGCCGCGCTGGACGCCCTGGAGGACGGGACCATCACCGGGGGCGACGCCGTCGTGATCCGCTACGAGGGCCCCAAGGGCGGGCCCGGGATGCGCGAGATGCTCGCCATCACCGGCGCCATCAAGGGCGCCGGGCTCGGCAAGGACGTGCTGCTGCTGACCGACGGGCGGTTCTCCGGCGGCACCACCGGCCTGTGCGTGGGCCATATCGCCCCGGAGGCGGTCGACGGCGGGCCGATCGCGCTGCTGCGCGACGGCGACCGGATCCGGCTGGACGTGGCCGGCCGCACCCTCGACGTGTTGACCGACCCGGCCGAATTCGAAGCGCGGCGAAGGGATTTCACGCCCCCGGAGCCGCGTTACAAGACCGGCGTGCTGGCCAAGTACGTCAAGTTGGTGAGCTCGGCGGCGATCGGCGCGGTCTGCGGCTAGCCGCCTATGCTATTGCGCCCCAACGGCTATGCGTGGGTGGCCGCCTCGCGCGTGCGGACGCCGAAGTAGGTGGCGTTCAGGCCCAGGACCGTCAGCAACCCGCCCGCGACGACGTTCGACCAGATCATGCCGGCGGTTGCGGTGAACCCGGGCAGCACCCACGGCGCGACGACGAGCCACGCGCCGAGCACCGGCAGCGTCCACGTCATGCCGTGCGCGCGATCCAGCGCGGTTGCGAAACCGTACGACAAGAACGCCACCGCGATGCCGACGATCAGGTCGGACGTGGCAAGCGATCCCGTCGCGCTGAATCCCACCATCCACGGTGACGCCGCCACGTACAGGCCCGTCAGCAGGGCCAGACCGAAGGTGACGTGCGCGCTCATCGACTCGGCGACGCGCTCGTAATTCGCGCGCAGAGCCAACAAATCGGGGTGGTGATCTATTGATGAATGGACCGTACTCATTTTGTGACCTTTCTGTTATGCAGCAAGCCTTTTGGGATTGGCTGCACCCATCCATCCACTGTCAAGATTACGCTCGGGCGTCGCGCAATTCGAGAGACCGCGTAGCGTCGTGGGCGTGGACATCGCGGACCGGCTGCGGCTCGACGTGCCGGTGGGGCAGGCCGGAATGGGCGGCGGCATTGCGCAGGCGCCGCTGGCCGCCGCGGTCGCCGATGCCGGCGCCCTCGGCACCCTCGGCATCGCCACCGCCCGCCAGCTTCGGGCGTCGATCGATCAGGTGCGCGAGCGGGCGCCCGGGCGCGCGGTCGCGGTAAACCTGTTGATGCCCTTCGTCCATCGCCACCACGTCACGGTCTGCGTCGACGCCCACGTGGACGCCGTCGTGCTGGCGTTCGGCGAAAAGCGCGGGCTCGTCGAGCACCTACGCGAGGCGGGAATCTTCGTGTTCGTGATGGTCGGTACCGAGGAGCGGGCGCGTGCCGCGATCGCCTGGGGCGCCGACGGTTTGATCGCCCAGGGACGCGAGGCCGGCGGCCACCTCGTCGGCACCATGCCCGCGCTGGAATTCCTGCCCCGAGCCCTGCGGGCGGCCGGGAAGCGACCGGTGTTCCTGGCCGGCGGCGTCGCCACGGCCGCCGACACGCGCGCCGCGTTGGACGCCGGGGCCAGCGGCGTCATCGCCGGCACGCGGTTCCTGTTGACGCACGAGGCCAATGCGAGTCGCGAGTACCAGCGGCGAGTCATCAACGCGGACAGGACCATTGAGACCGACCTGTTCGGCCTGAGCTGGCCGCTGCGTCACCGGGTGGTGCCCAACGCGGCGACCCGGCGCTGGTGCGGCGACGACGGGAAGGCCAAGGCCCTGCCCGCCGCTCTCAACGCGGTGAGCCGCCCGCTGGCGGTGCTGGGTTATTTCGACGCGGGCGCGCTGATGCGGCTGCAGTCGCCGGGCCGCCCGTTCTTCACCCCTCTGGCACCGGTTTCCGGGGTGCCCGATTCGTGGCTGGACGGCGCCGCCCTGTATGCGGGCGAAACCGCCTTGCGCATCGGCGAACTCACGTCCGCGGCACAGGCGGTCGCCGACCTCACCCCGCGCTGAGGCACTACCGGACCAACGCGACGGCGAAACCGTCCCAGTGCTTGGCGCCGACCGTCTGGATCACCGCGGTGTCCAGCCGGGGGTGCTCGCCCATCAGCTGCAGCGTCCGCCGCGTCGCCCGCACCCGCTCATCATCGCAGTCGGGGTCGAGGATCTGTCCCTCGCGAACGACATTGTCCAGCACGAGGACTGAGCCGGGACGAGCCAGCCGCACCGCCCACTCTAGGTATGCGGCGTAGTTCTCCTTGTCGGCGTCGATGAACACCAGGTCGAAGGGGCCGCCGGTCAGTGTCGGCAACGTGTCGAGCGCGGCGCCGACGATGACCTCGACACGGTCGGCGACGCCGGCGCGCTGCAGGTTGGCCCGCGCGACCTCGGCGTGCCTGGGCTCGTATTCCAGCGTCACCACCCGTCCCTGCGGTCCCACCCCACGCGCCAGCCAGATGGTGCTGAAGCCGCCCAGGGTGCCGATCTCGAGGATGCGGCGCGCTTGGATGGCACCCGCCAGCAGGGAAAGGAATTTGCCCTGCTGCGCCGACACGGCGATTTGGGGTAACCCGGCCGCGTCGCTGGTCTGTAGCGCCGCGGCGAGGGCCGGCTCGTCACCGATGAGTGTGTTGTCCAGGAATGCGTCCACGTCTTGCGGGGTCGGGTTTTCCGTCATGCCGCCAACGCTAGGCCGGGGTGTTTACTAGATACCCATAGGGGGTATATAGTGGAGGTGTCCACGACGACAGAGAAGGGTGATCTGAATGGCCGAATACGACGCGGGAACGTTGCTCAGCTGTGGCCACGAGGGCTGCGGATGTCGCGTTCGCATCGAGGTTCCCTGCCACTGCTCGGGCGCGGGTGAGCCGTACCGCTGCACCTGCGGCGACGAGCTGAGGCCGGTGGAGTAGCCACCCCGGCCGGTCGCGCGCGCGGGCGCAGCGGATCAGCGCCCGAACGCGCGACCGGCCAGCTCCACCCGGGCCTCCAGCCGGAGGGCGGCGGCCGAGGCGCCGACGGCCACCGCGTGACCCCCGGGTTCGATGCGCCAGGTTTGCGCGGCCGCGTCGTACTGGGCGAGCAGCCGCGGATCGGCCTCGATCGTCACCCGGCGGGTCGCGCCGGCCTCGAGCTCCAGGCGCTGAAATCCCAGCAGCCGCAGGCATCGCCCGCCGGGGGCCGCGGTCAAATACAGCTGCGGGACGTCGGCCCCGGCCCGGTCGCCGACGTTGGCGACGGTGAAGCTCGCCGTGACGCTCGCGCCGCCGGTCACCGCCAGGTCCCGATATTCAAAGCTGGTGTAGGACAGGCCATGACCGAACGCGAACATCGGTGCAAGGCCGTTCCTGGCGAACCAGCGGTAGCCGACGTCGGCCCCTTCGAAGTAGTCGATGGTCGTCGGCGTCCCCCACGGGGCCTCCGGCTCGGGCAGCTCCGGGCGCGGCGTCTGGCCCAGGTCCACCGGGAAGGTGATCGGCAGCCGGCCCGACGGATTGACCTGCCCGGCAACGATTTCCGCGATGGCCCGGCCGCCGGCTTGGCCCGGATACCACGCCTGCACGACGGCGTTCACCGAGTCGTGCCACGGCATGGCCACCGGGTTTCCGGTTTCCAGCACCACGACGGTGTTCGGGTTTGCGGCCGCCACCGCGGCGACCAGCGCGTCCTGGCCCCAGGGCAGCGTGAGGTCCGCGCCGTCGAAGCCCTCGCCTTCGGCGCGGACCGCGAAGACGATCGCGATGTCGGCGCGCCGCGCCGCCCGCACCGCCTCGGCCGGGCTGGCGCCGGGATCGAAATCGATCTGCGCGTGCGGAAGTTGGCTGCGCAGCTCGGCGAGCGGGCTCGACGGCAGCAGGTACAGGTTGCGCAACCCGGCCTCGAGGCCCAGGCCACCGAGCGGGATCACGCCGGCGTAGCCGCCGGGTGGGACGACGGTGCTCGAACCGTAGCCCGCGGCGACGCCCAGCTGCGCGTACCCGCCGATGACGGCGATGCGCGCCGCGGACTCGGACGCAATCGGCAGGACGCCGCGGTTGGCCAGCAGCACGATACCCCGCCTCGCGATCTGCAACGCAATGTCGTTGTGCGCGTTCATGTCCGGTGCGGGCGCGGGCTCGGGCCGGTCGATGCCGACCGCGAACATCGACCGCAGGATTCGCCGGACCATGTCGGACAGGCGCTCGGAGGGCAGCGCCCCGGCGGCGTGGGCGGCCCGCAGCGGCTCGCCGAACGCCTCGGATTGCCACAGCAGCGCGTCGATTTGCGCGCCGCACTCCTGGTCGAGGCCGCCCAGCGCGCATTCCCAACTGGGCGTCCCTCCCCAGTCGGACATGACCCAACCGCGGTATCCCCAGGCACCTTTCAGTACCCCGTTGATCAGGGCGTCGTTGGCGGCAGCGTAGTCACCGTTGACCTTGTTGTAGGCCGCCATCACCGCGCCGGGCGAGGAGCGCTCGATGGCGATCTCGAAGGCCAGCAGGTCGGATTCGCGGTGCGCGCCGGGATCGATGACCGCGTTCAGCCAGTGCCGGTTGGTCTCGTTGCAGTTCAGCGAGAAGTGCTTGACCGTCGAGATGACGCCCTGCTCCTGGATGCCGTTGACCGTCTCGGCGGCGATCAAGCCCGTCAAAAGCGGGTCCTCGGAGAGGTATTCGAAGTTGCGGCCGTTGCGCGGGTCGCGGGCCAGGTTCATCGCGCCGGCGAGCTGCACGTTGAACCCGCGGCTGCGCGCCTCGCGGCCGATCACCTCGCCGGCGGTCCGGGCCAGCGCCGGGTCGAAGCCGGCGGCCAGGGCCAGGCCGGCCGGCAACGCGGTGGCAGTGTCGTCCGGGCGGTAACCGGGGTTGGTGACGCCGAGACCGGCGTCGCTCATCAGCAGCGCGGGGACGCCGAGCCGCGGGATCCCGGGCACGTAACCGGCGCTCATCGGGACGCCCGGCGGGATGCGTTCGTCGCGCTGCCCCCACAGCTCTCCCGCGCCCATCACCCCGAGGATCAGCGAGAATCGCTCGTCGTCGGTCATTTGGGCCTCGACCTCGCGGGCCCGCTCGTCCGGATCGCTCACCGCACACCCTCTTTCGCGTACACGACCCGCAGCACGTGCCCGAGTTCGGGGCCCATCACCAGCTCCGCCAGCTCGCAGATGGTCGCGACGAACTCCGGGCCATGCGCCGGCTCGGCGCGGCACAGGTGATGCGCGACCTCGTGCAGCACCACCAGCTCGCGCAGCGCCCAGTCGGCGGTGTCACGGTCGGGAACCGCGATAGTGCCGGCGCCGTCATGGTTTTCGTAGTGCGCCGCGGTGGCGGCCCGCCGCGGCCGCACCCGCAGCGGCGACACGCCGGGCCAGCGCCGTCGTACCGACGGCAGCGCCAGCACCTCGTCGACGTAGCGCTGGACGGAGGCGACCGACCCGAATTTCCCCTCCGGCGGCAGCGTCAGCTGCGTGCCGAAGAATTCGACGGAAGGCAGTCCGTGCTCGGCGGCGCGGTCGAACAACGTCCGGACGAAGTCCTCGGCCGCATAAACCTTGGCGCGCTGCGAATCGCGGGCCTGTGTCACCGCCTCAGAGCGCTCCGCGCGCCCGGCAGTTCGGCGCTGTTCCCGAGCCGCGCCCGCCGACCGGCCCGGTCCCCCGCCCGGCGCGCCGCCGACGAATACCCCGCCGTCGCGCGGCTGACCTGATACGTGCCGCGCGCCTTGGACGCGCCGCGGTAGAAGTCGCGCAGCTCAACGTCCTTGTCCCGCAACGCGATCGCGGTGCCGGGCGGGCGGCGGCGGTCCTTGGTGGCCTCGCGCCTGGCCTCCTCGCGGGCCTCGGCCAGGCGCTGACCGACGCGCGCCCCGAACGCGAGCTGAAAGTTGAGCCGGGCGGTGATCGTCGGTGTTGGGCGGTGCGCACCGGAGGCCAGGTAGGCATCCGACGCGCGCACCATCTGCACGACCAGGCTGGCGTAGAGGGCGTGGGTCGCGTCGATGTCCTCGGCGAACCCGTACGCGTAGACGAACGTCGAGTTCGACGCCACATCGCAGCGCACGTCGTTGGCCAGGGCGATCAGCACGAAAAGCTGCACGTACGTCCGCAGCCCCCGGGTGCCCGCCGCGCCGATGGTGATGGTGCGCTGCGTCGGGGCCTGCACCGGCGAGCGCTTGGCCGCGTGCGAACGCGCCACGGCCAGGTCGATCGAGGCCGCCGTCGCCAGCCGCTGCGCGGCGCTCATGAAGGCGTCCGCCTCGTGCGAGTTGTCGGTGCCCTCGGCCTGGCGCAGCAGCGCGGCGATGCGAGCAAGCATCTTGTCGTCGGTCATACGCGCCAAACTAGCGCAGCGCGACGACACGTCGCCTACAACCGTTTGGAGATCCAGGCGACCACGTCGCCGAGCACCTGCTCGCGCTCCGGCTCGTTGAACACCTCGTGGTACAGCCCGGGGTAGACCTTCAGCTCGACGTCGGTGGACCCCACGCATTCGACCAGGCGGCGGCTGCCGTCGACGGCGATGAGCCGGTCGTCGGAGCCGTGCACCACCAGCAGCGGCGCCGTCAGCGCCGGCGCGCGCTGCGGCATGGTCTGCCCGACCTCCAGCAGCGCCCGCCCGACACCGGCCGGGACTTTCCCGTGGTACACCAGCGGGTCGGCGTTGTAGGCCGCCACCACCGCGGGATCCCGCGAGATCGCCTCGACGTCGAGTTCCTGCACCGGCAGGCCCGGCACGACGACGCCGAGCACCTTCGCGGCCAGGATCATGAACGGGGACACCAGCTCCTGGGCCGCCACCGCCGGGGCCGACAGCACCATCATGTCGTAGTTGTCCGGGCGTTCGACGCCGTAGGCGAACACGATGCCGCCGCCCATGCTGTGCCCGAGGACGATGCACTTCAGGGCGGGATGCTCCCGGGTGGCGATGCGGACCAGGGTGTCGAAATCGGTGGTGTACTCCGTGATGTCCCGCACCAGCATCCGCTTGCCGCCGGAGCGGCCGTGGCCGCGGTGGTCCAGGGCGTAGGTGACCAGCCCGGCCGCGCCGAAACACTGCGCGACGTGGTCGTAGCGGCGGGCGTACTCGCCGAGGCCGTGGGACAGCACGACCACCGCCCGGGGCGCGGTGTCCGGCGTCCAAACGTCGTAGACGATGCGCACGCCGCCGAGGCCGTCGAAGGTGCTTTCGGTGCGCGTAGTCATCACGGGAAGCGTACAAGGGGTAGGCCGGTGTCGGAGACTCTGCGTAGGCTCGTCTGACATGGGGCTGCTCACCGAAGACGTAGAGAAATCTGGCGGTGCCCCGGCGCTCGGCGGGGACTTCTCGACCGACGCCGAGCCGTACCGTCGCGAACTGCTCGCGCATTGCTACCGGATGACCGGGTCGCTGCACGACGCCGAGGATCTGGTGCAGGAGACCCTGCTGCGCGCCTGGAAGGCCTACGACCGTTTCGAGGGCAAGTCGTCGATGCGGACCTGGCTGCACCGCATCGCCACCAACACCTGCCTGACCGCGCTGGAGGGCCGGCAACGCCGGCCGTTGCCGACGGGGCTGGGGACGCCGAGCTCCGACCCCACCGCCGAGCTGGTGGAGCGGAGCGAGGTTCCCTGGCTGGAACCGCTGCCGGAGCTGACGGACGACCCGGCGGACCCGTCGGTCATCGTCGGGTCACGCGAGTCGGTGCGGTTGGCGTTTGTCGCTGCACTGCAACACCTTTCAGCCCGGCAACGGGCGGTGCTGCTGCTGCGCGACGTGCTGCAGTGGAAGGCGGCCGAGGTGGCCGAGGCGATCGGCACCACCACCACCGCCGTCAACAGCCTGCTGCAGCGCGCCCGCACCCAGCTCGAGGCCGTCCAGCCCAGCTCCAGCGACCGGCTGACGGCGCCGGATTCCCCCGAAGCCCAGGACCTGCTGGACCGCTACATCGCGGCGTTCGAGGCCTACGACATCGACGGGCTGGTCGAGTTGTTCACCGCCGAGGCCATCTGGGAGATGCCACCGTACACCGGCTGGTACCGCGGCCCGCGGGACATCATCACGCTCATCCACCAGCAGTGCCCGGCCGAACATCCCGGCGACATGCGCCTGCTCCCCGTGGTCGCCAACGGCCAGCCCGGCGCGGCCATGTACATGCGCGCCGGTGACGTGCACGTGCCGTTTCAGCTGCACGTCCTCGACGTCAGCGACGGCCGGGTATCGCGCGTGGTGGCTTTCCTCGACGGCACCCTATTCGAGAAATTCGGGCTGCCCGCTACCGTGTGACGATGCCGAATCCCCCGCTCGTTACACCCGCGCCCGGGAAGCCGCTGCTGCTGTTGGGCGGCTTCGACATCGCCGAGCTGGGCTATGTCGCCGAGGAGTTCTTCGTCTCCGGAACGGCCTCCTCCTACGCACCCACCACCGCGCTGGGCCCCGACGGCGGCTGGAGCGTAACACCAAGTGGCAGTGCGGAATACACCACGCGAATGGTGGCGCTGACCCCGACCGATCCGGCCCGCTTCAACGGGACGGTGCTGGTGGAATGGCTCAACGTCAGCGGCGGCATCGACGCGCCGGCCGTGTGGATGATGGCGCACCGCGAGATCCTTCGCGCGGGCTACGCCTACGTCGCGGTGTCGGCCCAGAAAGTGGGGGTGGACGGCGGCGGCGAGAACCTGATGGGGTTCGACATGTCCCTGAAGAGCCAGGACCCGGTCCGCTACGCCGCCCTGAGCCACCCGGGCGACGAGTACTCCTACGACATCTTTTCCCAGGCGGGCGACCTCGTCCGCAACGGAGCGCTGGGCGAGCTCCCGGTGCGGCACGTGGTCGCCCTGGGCGAGTCGCAATCGGCCATGTTCCTGACGACCTACGTCAACGCCGTGGATCCCCTCGCGCAAAGCTACGACGGGTTTTTGGTGCACTCGCGGTTCGGGTCGGCGGCGCCGCTGGACGGCGTTTCCATCTTCGACGAGTCACGCCTCGACATGCCCGGCGCGGTCGCGTTCCGCTCCGACCTGCGCGTCCCGCTCGTCACGATCATCACCGAAACCGACCTGTTCGGCGGCCCGCGGGAGGGCTACTACTTCGCGAGACAGCCCGACCACGACCGGCTGCGGGTCTGGGAGATCGCCGGGGCCGCACACGCCGACAACTACACGATCCAGGTGGCGCCCATCGACAGCGGCTCCGCGCCGCTGGAGGCGATCGTGGCCGCCTACGCGCCGACCAACACGCTGATGGGTCAGCAGCTGGGCCACTACATCAACTTCGCGCCGCAACACCACTACGTGGTGCAGGCGGCGCTCGACGCGCTGCACAGGTGGGTCCGCACCGGCGAACCGGCGCCGGCCGGTCCACCGATGGAGGTCCAGCACGGCGAGCTGCCCCGGCCCGTCCTCGATCCGCACGGCCTGGCCCGGGGCGGCGTCCGGACCCCGTGGGTGGACGTGCCGATTGCCCGCACTTCCGGTATCGCCGAAGCGGAAAGCATCATGGCGGCGATCTTCGGCTCCGGCGAACCGTTCGACGCGGCCACGCGGGACCGGCTCTACCCGGGCGGGGTCACGCAATACCTCGACGGCTTCACGGCGGCGCTCGACCGCGCGATCGGCTCGGGGTTCATCCTGCCGGCCGACCGCGCCGAGATTCTCGAGCTCGCCGCCGCGACGTTCCCCCAGAACTAAAGGGCGCGTTCAGCTTTCGGTGGCCAGCACGTCGCGCACCGCGGCATCGGCGGCGCTCAGCAGGTCCGGGTCGATGCCGGCGCGGCCGCGCACCAGGACCGTGGCGCAGTTGGCGACCGGCAGCCCCTCGGCCGGGCACAGGCCGTCGGGAAGCTTGCCGATCATCGGCAGCAGCGCCAACCCGAGCCCGGAGCGCACGGCGGCGTAAAGGCCCGACAGGTCACCGCATTCGGCGGCGATTTCGTAAGCGATGCCGTGCCTTTCGAGGACCGAGAAGGCCGGTTCGCGCAACGTGCACGGCTCGGCATAGATCACCAACGGCAGCGGGTCGCCCCGGCGAGCGGCGAAACTCCGCGCCGAAACCCACCTCAGCTGAACGACTCCCGACGCATTGGCGCGGTCGAGCCCCGACCCGTCGAGCATGATCGCCAGGTCCAGCAGGCCCCGGTCGAGGGCATCGGCCAGCGAGACGTTGCGGTCGAGCCGAAACCGCGGCCGCCGCTCGGGAAGCCGCTCACGCAGCACGCTGGTCAGGGCGGGCAGCATCACGTCCGCGCCGTGCTCGGTCGCGCCGATCGTCAGCAGCTTGTGTTCGGTGGCGCCGAGGTCGTCGAGCGCCGCGTCGTGCGCCTCCAGAATCGCCCGGGCGTGCCGCAGCACCTTCTGACCGACCTCGGTGAACAAGACGCCCCGGCCGGAGCGTTCGACCACCGGTTCGCCGACGACGCTCTCCACCTTGCGCAGGTGCTGGCTGACGGCGGACTGACTGAGGTGCAGCGCGGCGGCGGCGCGGTGAAATCCCCCACAGTCGGCCACCGCCACCAGGCTGCGCAGCGGCGCGATATCGAGCACCTGAGCCATACCGACGAATCATAGTCCGATCAGCGAATACGATCAATCGATCAGCCTGATCACCCGGAAATTCTTGTAACCACCGATGATGCGATCAGTATTCGTGATCGGTTTCGATCGCTAATAATCGTTGGACTGCGTGGGTCGGCGTCAACGAACATGGGGTCATGGACCTGCCGCGCATGCCGTTGACGACTGCCTCGGCGGTCACCCTGACCTACGCGATCGGTTACCCCATCGGGGCGCTGGCGGTGGCGGCGATGACCCCGATGGCCGTCTTGGTGCTGCGATTCGGTTTTGCCGCAATCATTCTGGCGTGCTGGGCCGCCCTCGCCCGAGCGGCGTGGCCGCGGGGGGCGCAGTTCGGGCACGTCGTCGTCGCGGGTCTACTGATCCAGGCCGTGCAATTCTGCTGCCTCTACGAGGCGCTGCTGCTCGGCGCGCCGGCGGTGCTCTGCGCGGTGGTCGTCGCGATGAACCCGGTCACCACGACGATTCTGGCCACGATGTTCCTGCGCGAGCGGCTCGGCTCGCGGCGAGTGTTCGCCCTGGCGCTGGGGGTGGTCGCGGTGCTCGCCGCGTGCGCCAAGAGGTTGATGGGCACGCACGGCGTCGATCCCGTGATCGCGCTGCTTGTGGTTGCGCTGCTTGGTCTTTCGGCCGGCGGGGTGTACCAGCAGCGGTATTGCGCCGGCGTCGACTTCCGCGCGATGAGCGCGGTGCAGAACGCCGTGGCGCTCGTCCCGGCGACCGCGCTGGCGATCCTGACGCCGTTCGCCGTGCACGACGCGACCAAGGCCGCCGTCGCGGTCACCGCCATGGTGCTGCTCAACGCCACGCTGGCGGTCAGCATCTACCTGCGCGCCATCAGCCTGCACGGCGCCGCGGCGGTGGCGATGCTGTTCGCCGTCATTCCGGCGGCCGCCGCGGTGCTGTCCTGGCTGATGCTCGGGCAGCGCCCCGACATCGGGGTCGCGATCGGCCTGCTCGCCGGGGGCCTGGCGTGCTGGCTCAACAGCGGGGCGGCCCGCCGGCGCCGCGAGACCGACCCGCGGGCCTCGGCGGCACCGCGGCCACGCTTAGAAGAGGCGGCTGTCCGGTGACGGGCCCGGCACCGGGCGGACCAGCCCGGCCCCGGTGATCAGCGGCAGATTGAGCGCGGACAGCAGCCCGGGTCGGGCCGCGCACACCGCCGGGATCGCGTTGACCATCCGCGACGCCCCGGCAATGCGCGCGCCGAGGTCGTGGTCGCGATCCTCGGCCATCTCGAATTCGCAACGCATGGTGGGCGATCCCTCGATTTCGACGCGGTAGAGTCCGCGGCCGGACGCCGGGCCGTAGCCGAGATCCTTCGGTGGGATGCTGATGTGCGGCTGTGGCCAGTCCGGCGCGAGGTCGTCGCGCATCCGCGTCACGTGGTCGAGGAAGAACGTCGCCTTGTCGCCCACGTATCCGGTCAGCGTCGAGCGCATCGCCGCGATGGTTCCCGCCGCGATGTGCCCGGTGGGCGTGTCGAACGACTCGGGGGCGGCGACGCGTTCGTTGGCCTCCTCGATGCGGTCGACCTTGACGCCAAGCCCCGCGGCGAGCTGGTGCAGCACCGGCCCCCAGCCGAAGGTGAATATTCCGGGCTGCGCCGCGAAGGCCTGGTACTCCGGCGGCTTGCCGAACCCGAGGATCTCGTAGACGGCGGCCCGGTCCGGGTAGGTGGCGTAGTTGAACATCTCCGTCACCCGCACCGATTCGATCACCCGCGCGACTCCTGAAAGCACGAGCGGCAGAACGTCGTTCGCGAAGCCGGAGTCGATCCCGGTGGTGAAGAACGAGGCACCGCCGTCGAGCGCGGCGCGCCGCAACGGGCCCGTGAACGCGCCGTCTACCCCGTCGGGATACACCAGCGGCACCACCGAACACGACACCACGTTCTTGCCGGCCCGCAGGATCGACGCCATGTCCTCGACGGCTTCCAGCGGGCGCAGGTTGGCCCCGGCGGCGTACACCACCGCGTCGGCCTCGCCGGCGATCATCGCCGAAGGGTCCTGGGTCGCGACCACCCCCACCGGCGCTATTCCGCACAGTTCGCCGGCGTCGCGACCGGCCTTGGCGTCGCTGTGCACGACGACGTCGACCAGCTCCAGCTCGGGGTGGTCGATCACCCCGCGCAGGGCGATCAGGCCCATGGAGCCCGGGCCCCAAACCCCCACCTTCAACACCACGAGTCTCCTATTATTAGGACGCTTATCCTTAGATTTCGGACGGATCGTAAGGAGCTTCGCGTGGGTGAGTCAACCGCCAAATCACCGCCCACCGCTCGCGTGATGGATGTGCTTGCGGCCCTGGCGGATTCACCGAACGGGCGCACGTCGGCCCAGCTGGCGAAGGCCTGCTCGATCAGCACGTCGACCTGTGCCCTGGTGCTCGCCGAGCTGGAACGGCGTGCCTGGGTGGCGCGGCACGAGGACCGCCGCTACGTGCTGGGCAGCGGCCTGTTCAGCCTGGTGCACGGGCTGCGGACGCAGTTCCCGCTGCTGGACCGGGGGCGAGACGCGCTGCGCTTCCTGCACGAGGCGCTCGGCGCGGGCTGCTCGCTGTCGAGGATCGGCGAGCGCCAGCTGACCACCGTCGACGCGGTCGGCCACGGCACCGACGGCGAACACGCCGTCGGGCAGCGCTTCCCGATCGACCCGCCGTTCGGCCTGGTCGCCATGGCCTGGCGCGACGACGAATTCGTCGACGCCTGGCTGCACCGCGTCGTGCCGCGGCTGACGCGCACCGAGGTAACCCAGCATCGGCGGGTGCTGGCCGACATCCGCACCCGCGGTTACGGCGCGTGGCGGTTCGACGACACCCACCGCTCGCTGCATCACCGGCTGGCCGACGTGCTGGCCTCGCTGGAACCGACCGCGCGAGTGACCCGTCAACTGACCACGCTGATGACCATGGTGACGCTACGATCGGTCACCGACGCACTCGAAACCGAGCTGGCGACAACGGAATTCGTCGTGTTGCCGATCTTCGGCCGGGACGGGCAACCGGAGTACCAGATCGAGATCCACCTGGGCAGACCGACCGGGTTGACGCTGGAAGCACTGGAGTCGGCGCTGCGGCGCGCGCAGGAAATATTGGCCTAGGCTAAACCCATGCCCGCCATCGTCGACTTCCGCCGCGCGGCCGACCGGGCAGTCACCACGACGCCCTGGCTGAAATCCCGGCACTCGTTCTCGTTCGGCGACCACTATGACCCCGACAACACCCACCACGGGCTGCTGCTGGTCAACAATGACGACATCGTCGAGCCGGGAACGGGATTCGACACCCACCCCCACCGCGACATGGAGATCGTGACCTGGGTGCTGAGCGGAGAGCTGACCCACCGCGACTCCGCCGGTCACCACGGGACCATTTATCCCGGCCTGGCCCAACGCATGTCGGCGGGCAGCGGCATCCTGCACTCGGAGAAGAACGATTCCCGCACCGAGCCAGTCCATTTCGTGCAGATGTGGGTGGTCCCCGACGAGGCCGGCATCGACCCGAGTTACCAACAGCACGAGATCGACTCCGGGCTGCTGGACGCCGGACTTGTGACCATCGCCTCAGGCATACCGGGTAATGAGGCGGCCATCACTCTGCACAACCGCAACGCCGCGCTGCATGTCGCGCGGCTGCAGCCCGGCGATTCGATTGACCTGCCACAGGCTCCCTACCTGCATCTATTCGCCGCGCGAGGCCGGATTCAAGCGGCGGAAATCGGCGATCTCACCGAGGGTGACGCGGTCCGATTCGCCGACGCCGAGGCACCGCGGGTGACGGCGAGCGAGCCGTCGGAGCTGTTGATCTGGGAGATGCACGCGGCGTTGGGAGTTTGAGGGCACCCGGCCAACACATAGAGTGGGCACGACAGACAGGAGCCCGCATGTCTCAATCGCAGCCGCGGCACGCGGCGCCGAACCCCAAGCGAAATGTCAAGGCAGTTCGGACCGTGCGGTTCTGGTCACTCCCGATCGTCGTCACGCTGGCGCTCATGTCGGCGCTGTGCGCGCTATACCTCGGGGGCATCCTGAACCCGATGACCAACCTGCGGCACTTCCCGATCGCCGTGGTGAACGAGGACGCCGGCCCGACCGGCGCTCAGATAACCGACGGCCTGGTTGCCGGGTTGGACAAGAACAAGTTCGACGTCCGGGTGGTGTCCCACGACGAGGCGCAGCGACTGCTGGACACCGCACACGTCTACGGGGAGTTGGTCATTCCGCCCACCTTCTCGTCCAACCTTCACGAGTTCGGCGCCAGCGCGGTCACGCCGGGCCGCACGACGCGGCCCTCGGTCACCATCGCCACCAACCCGCGGGCGGGCACCCTCGGCGCCAGCATCGCCGGCCAGACGCTGACCCAGGCGATGACCGTGGCCAATGGCAGAGTGGGCCAACGGCTTTCGGCCGACGTCGCGGCCGAGACCGGAGGCGCGCCGCTGACCGGCGCGTCGGCGCTGGGCCTGGCCAACCCGATCGACGTCAAGTCCGGCGTCTACAACGCCCTGCCGAACGGCACCGGCAACGGGCTGTCGGCCTTCTACTTTGCGCTCTTGCTGCTGCTGGCGGGCTTTACCGGCAGCGTCGTGGTCAGCACGCTGGTCGACGCGCTGCTCGGCTACGTGCCGGCGGAGTGGGGCCCGGTGTACCGCTTCGCCGAGCAGGTCAAGATCTCGCGATTCCAGACGCTGCAACTCAAATGGGCCATCATGACGGTGCTGGCGCTGCTGACTTCGGGCGTATACCTGGCCATCGCGCACGGGCTGGGCATGCCGATCCCGCTGGGCTGGCAACTGTGGGCGTACGGCGTCTTCGCGATCATCGCGGTGGGCATCACGTCGAGTTCCATACTGTCGGTGCTGGGTTCGATGGGCCTGCTGGTCAGCATGCTGATCTTCGTGATCCTCGGGCTACCGTCCGCGGGAGCCACCGTCCCGCTGGAGGCCACGCCGCCGTTCTTCCGCTGGGCCGCCAAATTCGAGCCGATGCACCAGGTTTTCCTCGGCGTGCGCTCGCTGGTCTATCTCAACGGCCGCGCGGATGCCGGTCTGTCGCAGGCGTTGTGGTTGACCGGCATCGGGCTGGCCATCGGCCTCCTGCTCGGCGGCATCGTTACGCACCTCTACGACCGCAAGGGTTTCCACCGCATCCCGGGCGCGGTCGAGCTGGCGATCGCCGCGGAACACCAGGCCCAGCACCAGGCGCGCGCGCAAAAGCGTGAGCGCCCCGATGCGGACATCGCCGAAACTCCGACCGACACCCCCGCCGAGACCGAGAGCGAAAGCCCAAGCCGGCAAACGTAATTCGAGTGCGGCCTAAGCGTCACGCGTTCGTTATCGAAGTTGACAGTGTGACTGGTGTGACTGATGCTATTGATGTTGCATAGCTATCAGTGCCGAAAGGTCCATCGTGCTGACGCCCCTCGCCAGCTTGCGCCGGCTGGCGGCCTGCTGCACCGCGGTCCTCGCGTGCGCCGTGCTGGCGAGCACCACCGGACAACCCGTCGCCCACGCCGCTGACGGGCGCGACCTGCTCGCCAGCGCCATCGAGACCACCAAGGGCTCGTACCTGGTCTACAACTTCGGTCCGGGTCACCCCACGCCCATGCTCAACGCCGGCGGCAGCTGGTACGAGATGAACAACGGTGGCCACCTGATGGTCATCAAGAACGCGGCGGGCCGGCTCGCGCCGCACCTCCTGGTGGACAGCCACCAGGGCGATCAGGCGCGCTGCGAGAACAATCCGGGGGCCCGCACCGGCGAGGGGCTGTGGCAGGCGTCTGAGGTCTACGCGCCGCTGCAGGCGTGGCAGCGGATGGGGCAGCCGACGATCGCGATCAACGCCAACTTCTTCGACATCCGGCCGCAGAAGGGCGGCTCGTGGCGCCAGACGGGCTGCAGCTCACCGCTGGGCGCGTTCGTCGACAACACGCACGGGCAGGGCCGGGCGAACCAGGCGGTCACCGGCACCGTCGCGTACCCGGGCAAGCAGGGCCTGTCCGGCGGCGGCGAGAGCTGGAGTGCCCTGTCGACGATGATCCTGCCGGACGGTGGCGCGCCGTACGTGTTGCGGGCCAGGAGCCCACAGGACTATGACGTCGCCACCCCGGTGGTCGCGGACCTGCTGAACCGCAACGAGCGCTTCGTCGCGGTGTCGGGGATCGGCCTGTTGTCGCCCGGCAAGACCGGGCAGCTCAACGACGGCGGTCCCAGCGCGGCGCGCACGGCCCTCGCGTATGTGAAGCAAAGAGACGAGATGTACATCTTCGAGGGCGGCAGCTACACGCCGGACAACATCCAGGACCTGTTCCGCGGGCTGGGTAGCGACACCGCGGTCCTGCTGGACGGCGGCGGCTCGTCGGCGATCGTGCTGCGGCGTGACACCGGCGGCATGTGGGCCGGCGCCGGCTCACCGCGGGGATCGTGCGACACCCGCCAGGTTCTATGCGACTCCCACGAGCGCGCGCTGCCCAGCTGGCTGGCCTTCAACTAGCCGTCGATGGCGCCTTCGGGCCGTAGCGAAAGATCAGCAGGCTCGTCGCCACCACCGCGGCCGTGACCGTGAACACCGGGGCGACGACGAATCGCGACATCGTGGCACCCACCAAGGCTCCCGCACACATCGTGAAAACCACGCTGAACCTTAGCTTTTCGCGCTCGCCCGTGCCGCCGGCGAGATGACTGTCCAGGCCGAGGCTGACGATGGTCGACGTCAGCACCGTGGTGGACAGCTCCTGAATGCCGAACTGGCGCGCGCTGGAATGCTGCAGACCGAAGGTCACCGCGAGCATGCCGATCATGATCAGCTTGGTGTTGTCGTGGTAGTGCAGCACACCCGCGCCGGCCAGAATCGACAAGGCGAGCAACAACACGATTTCGGTGGCCAGCACCGTGCTGATCCACGACCGCGTCCGCTGGTCGAAATGCCTTGCCAACCGGCCGCTGACGATCGTCGTGCAGACGAAGGTGGGCAGGGCCACCACGACCGCCGTCAGGTCGATGCTGGTTCTCGGGGCCAGCCAGAAGCCCAGGAAGATCACGTTGCCGGTCATGTTCGCCACGAAGACGTGGCCGAGCACCAGGATGCTGATCGCGTCCGCGAGGCCGGTGGCGAAGGTCAGCAGCAGCAGCGCGGCAACGGTCGAGCGCTCGGAGACCGGCGACGCAACGGCCATGGGCTGCTTGGGATCCCGTCGTCCTAGACGTGCGGTGTCAGGTCCAGCGAGGTGATGGTCGTCATCCTCGTCACCAGCCAATGGCCGCCTGTGCGCTTCATGAACAACCGGTAGGACAGGTACTTCAGCGACGGGATGTTCTTGGTCAGCGGGCTGGTGGACGTGGTGTTGGTGTAGACGATGACGACGGCGTTCGGGTCGTCCAGCGATTCGACCGCCGCGCCGGTCACTTCGGTGCTGTTGGTGACCTTGGCCTGCTTGTTGGGGCCCACGATCGCGTCGACGAACTTGCGGTACTGGGCCTCGAAGTCACCGCTGAGGTAGGCGGCGGCGCGATCGGCGAGGCCGTCCATGTTCTCCGGAGTGTAGGTCCACAGCGTCGTGATCGCGTTGGCCGCCGTGCGCGCCACCTTCAATTTCGTTGCGGCCGTGGCACGATCGGTCAAATACGGCTGCACCGCCGCGCCCGCGAACGCCGCGGAGCCGACGAACAGCACGGCGGCCACCGCGATCGCGATGGCGAGCCGCTTGCCGGCGAAGATCTTGCGTCGGGGACGGCGAGCACGCTTGGTCTCCGCCGCCTCCTCACCTTCTGCGGATTCGGTTGTCGGCTCGGCGCTTTCGTCGGGCTCCACGCCGGTGGCTTCGACGTCCTCGTTCGTGGATTCGTCCGTCGTCGCCGCTTCGGCGGTCAGATCACCTGTATCAGGTTGCTGATCTTCCACTGATTCCCTTCCTGCGTGACGGTTGCCATCCACCGATTGGTGTTGTCGAATACCTGCTTTTCGTCCGGCGACTTGGAGGTCACGTCGGTGGCCACCATCACGGTGGCGGTGCCGTCGTCGTTCCACCGTTCCAGGCCCGCGCCCAGGACGGTGCCGGTCGCGGGCTCGGCTCGGGCCACCTGGAGCAGGATTTCGTTGGCCTTCTCGTGGTACTGCTTGGCGAATTCGCCGGTGGCCTGGGCCATTACCCGCGTCACATAGTCGTTGGCGTGATACGGGTCGATGGACGTGAACTGCGCCATGAATCCCGACACGTAGCTGAGCACCTGGCGCTCCCTGGCGGCCGTGCGCACGCGCGATTGATGCGAGATCAGCATCAGGGTGCACGCCGCGATCGACGCAACCATCAGCACCGCGGCGGCCACACCAGCCGCCGGCTGCCACCAGGGCCGGCCCGGCGGCACCGGGCGCGCGACGAGCAGCGGTTCCTCGCCCGGCTCAAACTTGCGGCGGGGGCTCATTTTCCGTTCCCGGGCGGTTTCGGCCTGGTCAGCACCGTGAGGTCATCGACGCGCCAATGCTGGTCCGCGCCTTTGGCGAATTCCACCCGCACGGTGGCGCTGATCGCGCGCTCGTCGGGCCCGACGCCGCGCCGGCCCTGCAGGAACAGCAGCATCGTCGCCCTGTCCGGCGTGGCGGATTGGACCGACCCGTCGGTGGGCCAGTACTCGTTGACGACGGGATTGCCCTTCTCGACCACGTCCTGCTGCGCCGCCAGCTGACCCCGGTACTTGTCGGTCGCCAGCGACCGGGCCCGAGCGAAGTCGTCGCGCAACGACTTTGGGTCGTAGGTCAACATCTGCGCCACGATCTTGGGCCCCTGCGCCTGGATCTCTGCCCTGGTTTGATCGCTGGCCCGGTCGCGCGAGAACACCACCAGGTAGCTCACCGCGGCGCCGGCGACACACACCACCGCCGCGGTGGAGACTGCCACCGCCGTCCAGCGCCGCAACTTGGGCAGCGCCTCGTCGGATTCGACGCGGCGCACCTCGGTGCCCAGCAGCATGTCGGCGAACGTGCGGCGCCGCGAATCCCACAGCGGCCAAAGCCATCCCACCACCGACACGGTGTCCAGCAGATGGGCCAGGTCCCGCAGCAGCAATCCCCACGGCCCGATGGCCGCGCCGTCGCGGCGCACCACCCCGATTCCGAACAAGCCGCGTCCCAGGCTCCAGCCCGTGACGGTCGGCAACAGCAACCGGTTGACCAACATCAGCAGGATGGCGAGGCCGGCGACCGAGACGCAGGTCCACCACCACACCGGATGCTGATCCACGGTCCAGGCGACCAACGCCATGGTCACCGCGACGGCGATGCATGGGACGGCGTCGACGGCGAACGCGGCCACGCGAACGTGCCAGGGGGCCAAGGCATCCCGCGGAGACTCCGGTGTGGCCGCCGTGGTGTGTGCCCGAGCCTGAATCTCCTCGACCACCACCGTCACTTCGTCACCTGGTCGAGCTTGGAAATCCGGTACTGCCCTTCGGCGTATGCCATCTTCACCCGCAGGCGGTAGCCGGTCTCCTTTTGCGACTGATCGCTCGCGACCTTGACGCGCATCGCGACGAGCACGTCGACCGAGCCGTCGTCGTTGTTGCGCTCCACCGCCGCACGCACATCGGCAACCTGAACGTGGACGTTCGCGGCCTGATAGGCCTGAACGACCATGTTGGTGTACAGCAGCGCCTGGGAGCGGAACGCGTCGGTGCCACACTCGATGATCTTTTGTTCGCTCTGGACCATGGCGTTGGTGTCGGGCGCCTGGGTCGCCGACACACAATCCACCGCCGCCTTGAGCGCGGCCGCGTCGTTGCGCGCGATGACCTGACTCTCGTGGTGATAGCGCAGCGCGAAGTAGCTACCGACCCCGAGGCCGGCGGCCGACAGCACGAGCGCCACGGCAATGCCGGAGAGCCACCCGCGCCCCAGACGCGACGGACGCCGTTCGACGCCCGCAGGCGCCTCGGCGGATTCGGCTTCGGCCTCGGCGGATTCGGCTTCGGCCTCGGATTCAGGCTCGGATTCGGCCTCGGGTTCGGGTGTGGCTTCCGGCGAACCCACGTCCGCGGGCGATTCCTCGTCCGTCACCTGCGTGGTCGTCTCGTCGTCAGCAGCCGCCGGCTCCTGATGAATCTTCGGACTTGATCTCTGGGAGGGCTTGCGCAGTCGACGAAACCTCGGCATGGGTGGGGGGTTCAGCCGGCCGGCGCCAGCATCTCCTTCCATCCGTCGTCTCCTGTTTTCGTCGAGTTCTCGACGGAGTATTTCACTCCATCGGGCCCCACCAGCTCACCGCTCTGCGGACTGTAGATGGCGGCGGGGGGCCCGCTCGGAGTGTAGACACACGGGTTGGGCTGTTGGCCGTTGCACTGCACGGTGCCGCTTCCCGGGCGCGACAAGGGGTCGCTGGTCGGCGGCGGCGTGCCCGGGACCCGGTCCGACGGAGCCGGGTTGAGTCCGTTGTTGATGGACGGCGCCGGAATCACCATGCCGGGGCGCACCGACTGATCACAGCGCGCCGCCGGGGCGGGGCAGGTCAGGATCTGGTTCGGGTCGCCGTACCAGGGGTTGGTGCCCGCCGGAACGTAGGGCCTGGGATCGCGGCATTCCCGCGGGGTGGCGGCCCGCTTGCCGGGGATGTCGGTACACGGAATGTTGCGCGAACCGCGCACGCTGTTGGCCGGTGTCTCCATCGGAATCTTGCAGTAGGTGCCCGACGGCAACGGCGCCAGGTTGGTGTCCGCCGGCGACCGCCACTCGTCAGCCGGAATGAAGCCGGTCAGGCAGGGCGGGGGCTGGTTGATCGACAACGCCAGGTCTAGCGCGGCCTGGTTGGGGAACGGCGCGGCCACCGTCTGCGCGATCGAGGCGCCCTGGGGCAGGAACACGAAGACCTGCTCGACGCCCGTGTGGTAGCGCTTGAGCAGGTCGAACACGACCTCGAGGTTCGCCAGCGTCTGCGGCAGCGAGTCGCGGACGTCGTTGAACACCTCGTTGACCTGATCGGCGGTCGGGGCGGCCTGGCGGAGCACGCTGCGCACGTGGCTGTCCTCGCGCGCGGCCTGCGCGGCCAGGTTGTTCAGGTTGCGTGCCCACCGCTCGATCGCGGCGTTGGATTCGACCTGGCTGTCCAGGACCGGCCCGGAGTTCTGGATGATGTCGTTGACGTTGGTGATGTTGGTCTTGAAGTCACCGACGATCGCCTGCGTGGAGTCGACCAACCGCTGCAGGGCCGGCCCCAACCCGCCGACTGCCTGTGCCGTCTCGTCGAGTAGCTGGCCGATCTTCTCCTTGGGCAAGACGGCGAGACCCCGGTTGGCGGTGTCCAGCGCCGGCCCGATCTCGCTGGGCACCGTGCCGTGGGTGATGGTCTGCCCGTCGGCGAGGTCCTTGCCCGGGTTGCCGGTCGACACCAGGTCCAGGTACTGCTCACCGACCGCCGACACCGAGTGCACGTTCGCGACCGCGTCGACCGGGATCTTGTAGCGGCTGTCGATGCTCATCGTCGCCTTGGCGCCGTTCTCGGTGGGCTCGACGTCGGTGACCTTGCCGATGGTGATGCCGCGATACGTCACGTTGGCCGTCGGGTACAGGCCGCCGGAGGCGGGCAGGTCGGCCTTGAGCGTGTAGCGGCCGACGCCGATGAGGCTCGGAACCTGCAGATAGTAGATGCCGAGCACGAGTATCGAGATCACCGTCAGGATCCCGAAGGCGATCAGTTGGCGTCGGACGAAGGGAGTCAGCAATTCCTGTCCGCCCTTTCCACCAAGGGCCCGCCGGGCGCGTCGTTCGGGTTGGGCGTGTAGCGGACGTCCGGGACCATTGATTCCGGGTCCCGCCCGTAGGACTGCTCGAGCGCCCGCAGCGCCCCCGACAACCCGGTTCCCGTCAGGAACGCGTTGTCGATAGCGCTCCAGGTGACGTCCAGCGTGATCGAAATGTTCTGGTAGTCACCGCGCATCAGCTTGGGAATGGTGTCGATGTCGTAGGGCTGCGTCAGGATCAGCTTCAGCGCTCCGATCAGATACGGGGACGCCTTGCCGAGCTCCCTGAGCGGACACTGCAGCGACTGCAGGTCCTGGTGCAGGGGGCCCCGCGCCTCCGACAGGTACTGATCGGCGGCCGCGCTCAGCCGTCCGACCGAGTCCACGGCGTTGATCAGCAGCTGCTTGGTGTCGGCGAAATGCTTGATGAGCGGCGGGATGTCGGTCAGAACTCGATCGAGGACGTCCGCCCGATTACCCACGTAGCTCAGCAGCCGGTTGGTGGAGTCGATCGCGTGGGTGATGTCATCGCGCTGCTGGTTGACCTGGGTGACGAAGGTGTCCAGCTTGCCCAGGAAGGCGCGAATCTGGTTGCCCCGCCCGTTGAAGATGTTGAAGACCTCGTTCTGCAGCACCTCCAAGTTGGGGATGCCGCCACCGCGCAGGATCAGCGACAGGCTGGCCAGCGTCTGCTCGGTGGTGGGGAATGCCGAGGAGTTCTTCAGCGGAATGGTGTCGCCGTTCTTGAGCAGCTCCGGCGACGGGTTGGGCGGGGCGGCCAGCTCCACGTGCTGCGAACCCAGCAGCGAGGTCTGGCCGATCTTGGCCGTGGCGTTCTTCGGCAGCTTGACGCTCTTGTCGATGCCCAGCGTCAGCGTCGCCACCCAGTTCTTCAGGTTGATCGCCTTGATGGAGCCGACGAACACGTCGGCGACCATCACCTTGCTGTTGCCGTTAATCGCGAGCGTGTCCGGCATCTGCACGTAAAGGGTGTACGACCCGCCGCCGCTGCCCGGACCGCCCGGGATCGCCACGTTGGAGATCCCTTTCCAACCACATGAGCTCAGCACCAGCGCGGCCACCAGCAGCACCAACCCCTGCCATGCCCGACGCCGAATCAAACGGACCATTCGCACCGCAGTCACTGCCCACCTCCGAGGTTGGCGGCGACCGGCGGCCCGCCGGCGTTGGGCGCCGGCGCCGCGACCGGCGCGGGCGTCGGAGCGACCGGGCCGGGGACCACCTCCGGCCCCGGCGGCGGCGGGGGTATCGGCACCTGCGGCGGGTTCTGACCGATCACCGGCGAGGGGCCCTCGTCGTAGGCGTTCGGCGGCCCGGGCGGGGTCTGCAGCGTCGACTGCACGGGCGGAATGTTGGGCCCACCCATCAGTTCGGCCAGCGACTCGGGTGTCATCAACCCCGCCGTGATCGGTCCCACCTGCTGCCCCTGCATGCCGGGGGCCACGATCCACCCGTGTTGGGTGTTGCGGTGCGACGTCGGCGTGTCCGGCGACCAGATGCCGGGGACCGTCGTGTCCTTATATCCGTCCGGCGGATGCAGGCGTGGCTCGGAGTAGGCGACGTCCTTGGGCAGCGTCTCGGCCGTGCTGGCGACGTTCAGGCCGAACGGCAGGTAGTTGAACTTGATCGCATCGAGGATCGGCGCCAGGTATTGCGCGCACAGCTCGGCGGACTCCTGATAACCCAGCCGGCTGCCGGCCTGGATCGAGCTGCAGATGAACTGCATCGGGTTGGCAAAGTTGGTGATCGCCGGAACGGCCACCACCGAGCCGTGCGTCGGGTGATAGATCTGGTTGATGTTCGCCGCGGCCGTCGGCAGCACGTGCAGTGCCGTCTCCAGCCCGTTCAGCGGATCCGGTTGCAGCAGCGCGTTCGTCGCCGTCGCCAGGTTGTTGATGTCGTGAGTCAGCACCTCGCGGTTCTGGTCCAGCCAGGGCCGCACGGTCTTGAGCAGGCCGTCGAACTGTTGTATCGCGTCGGCCAGGGCGCCGTCCGAGCTCGCGAGCCGCCCGGTGAAATCCGCCAAGTTCTCGTTCAGCGCGACGAACTGCCGGTCGTCCTGGTGCAGCGCGTTGACGAACAGGGCCAGGCTGCGCACCACCGCGAAGAAGTCGCCGCGACCCTCGTTCAGCGCGGTCAGCGCCTGCGACAGGCTGTTCAGCGTCGTGTTGAACTCCTTGCCCTTGCCGGCCAGCCCGTTCGCGTACGACTCGATGACCTCACCGAACGGGCCCTTGGGCTGCTCGGGTGTGGGGCCCAGTTTGGAGATGATGTTGGTGACGCTGTTGCGCAGTTCGTCCCACTCCACCGGCACCTGGGTGCGGTCTTCGGGGATCACCGCGTTGTCGGCAAGCACCGGGCCGCCCTTGTAGACCGGCTCCAGCTGGATCGCGCGCGAGGCCACCAGGGTGGGGTTGAGGATCACCGCAGACGCGCTGGCCGGCACCTTGTACTTGTTCTGGTAGTGGAAGGTGACCTTCATCTTGTCGCCGGCCGGCTCGATCTTGTCGATCGCGCCCACCCGCAGCCCCATGATCTGCACCTTGTCGCCGGCGTACAGCGCGTTGGCGGCCGGGAAGTAGGCCACCACGGTGTTGTTCGTCAGCTTCTGATACAGCCGCCAGCCGGCGTACCCGAGAACCAGGGCCAGCACGATCGCGAGCGAGCCGATGATCACCGACGTCCTCGTCAGCCTCGGCAGCCGGATGTTGCGGACATCAAAGATGGTGCTCAATTCTGGCTACCTCCCGTGATGCCGCTGCCTCCCGTGCCGCCGGGGTTGATGAACGGCGCCGGCAGCTGGATCCCCGGCCCGGGCGGTGCGGGCGGTCCCGGCGGCAGGGCCGGCGCGAACGTCGACGGGGGCGGCGTCGGGCCGGCCGGTCCCAGGTTCTCGGTGCGCGCACCCGGCGGCGCCTGCGTCGGCAGCGGCACCGGGGTGCCCGGAACGTTGGGCGGCGGGTCACCCGGGCGCCCCGCGATGTTGATGCCCGGGGTGGGCGGCAGCCCGTCGGGATTGGGCGGCGACGTCTGGACGTCGACCGGCGCGGGGAAGCCCACCCCACCGAACGGACCGATGCCGGCCCCCGCGCACGGCAACGGGTTCCACGGCCGCGGCAGACCCTCGTCGCCGACGGTGACGTTGCCGCCGGGGTTCGCCGGCGTGTACGAGCACGGCGACCCGGGTGGGACCGCCGGACCCGGGTGGTCGGGCGTGCCCTCCAGCACCGGCGGCGCCGGTGGTGGCGCGCCGTTGGGCTGGCGGGTGCCGTTCGGGTCGGGCCACCGGAATTCCGGCAGACCCGCGCTGCGCCAGAAGTTCTCCGGGTCGATGCCGCGCTTCTTGAACGCCGCGTCGACGAACGGCTGCACGATCTGACCGGGGAACAGGTTGTGCAGCACCACCTTGAAGAACGGCCCCGACGCGATCGCTTCATTGAGCGACGGGAGGAACTTGCCGACCTCGGTGAAACCGGCGGCGAGGTCGTCCTTGCGCTGGACCAGGATGTCGCTGACCGTGCGCAGCTGCTCGAGCACGTGGTTCAGGTTGGGGTTGTCGTTGATGAACCCTTTGATCTGTTCGGAGAACGCGGCGATGTTGCTCAGCAACGCGTTGATGGCCTGGCCGCGCTCGTTGAAAGCGGCCAGCAAGATCTTCGTGTTCACCAGTAATCGGTCGACCTGGTCGGCGCGGTCGCCCAGGATGCTGGCCACCTGGTTGGACTGGGCGAGCAGGTGCTTGATCTGCTCGTCGCGCTTGCCGATCGTGTCGGAGAACTTGGCCACCCCGTCGAGCGCGGCGCTCAGGTGCGGATAGGTCTGGTCGATGGTCTCCGACAGCACGTGCAACGACTGCTTGACCGTGTCGATGTCCCACCCGCTGGCGGCCTTCGTCACGTCGAAGAACGCGTCATAGATCTGATACGGCGTGGTGCTCTGACCGATCGGCAGCGAGTCGCCGGGTCGCAGCTGCTTGGTGCCCCGGTTCTCGATCTCGAGGACCTTCTTGCCCAGGATGGTGTCCGTCTTGATCGCCAGCCGGCTTTCGGTGCCGATGCTTTCGGTGCCGATGTTGAACTTGATCAGTACGTGGTCGCCGTCGATGTCGAGGCTCTCCACCTTGCCGACGTCGAAGCCGGCGATGCGCACCTTGTCGCCCTTGGTCAGGCCGCCGGAGTCGGTGAACTGCCCGTAGTAGTGCGGCTTGGCCATCAGCATGGGCACGCTCGTGAAGCTCTGGCCGACACCGACGACCAACAGCGTCACCAGGATGCCCATCACGCCGATGCGCATCCGGTTGGGGGGTTCCAGCGTTCTCATTGCGGCGTGCACCTGCCCGTCGGCTGGTTGAAGAGCTTGACCGTCCGAATCGGACCACCGGCCTGCAACCCGTTGATCTTGAGCGTGATGTCGCAGGCATAGAAGTTGACGAAGTCGCCGTAGGAGCCGATGGTGCGCCCGATCATGTTCAGTGCCGTCGGCACCTTGTGGATGAAATCGTTCAGCTCCTCACGCTGATCGATCAGCGGCTGCTGAACGGCGTCCAGGTAGTTCAGCGTGCTGTGCAGCAACCCCCGGTCCTCGGCCAGCAGGTCGGCCACCGTGCCCGCGGCGTTGCTGATGTGCGCGGTCCCGCCCGCCAACTGCTCGCTGTGGCCCTTCAGCCCGGTGATCAGGACCTCAAGGTTGTTGACGGTCTGATCGAATTGCTGGCGATGCCGAACCGTGGTGTCCAGCACGATGTTCAGGTTCTTGACCACCTCGCCGATGGCCTGGTCGCGCTCGCCGAGCTGGTTGGTCAGCTGCGCCGTCTGGTCAAGGATGTCGTTGATGGTCCCGCCCTGACCCTGGAACACCGTGACGAGCGCCGTCGCGATGGTGTTGACCTTCTGCGGGTCCAGCGCCCGAAACAGCGGCTTGAACCCACCGATCAGCGCGTCGAGGTCAAGCGCCGGCGAGGTCCGCGACGCGGGGATGAATCCGCCCGGCGGGAGCACCTTCTCGGAGCCCTCGCCCTCGCCGCGTTTGAGCTCCAGGTACCGGTTTCCGATCAGGTCGAGGTAGCGGATCTGCGCCGTCGTCGACTGATACAGCGGGATCGAGCGGTCGACGTTGAAGTCCACCCGCGCCCGCCTGCCGCCGTCCACCAGCTTGACCGAGTCGACCTTGCCGATCTCCACCCCGGACGCGCGGACGAACTGGCCCTGCCGCAGCCCGCTGACGTTGGTGAACTCGGCCGAGTACTTGCTGGTGCGGTCGAACCGCATCTGGCCGAACACCACGACGATCATCACAGTGAAGACCAGCAGCACCAGCGAGAAGATGCTGAGTCGGACGATGGTACCGGTGATTTTCATGGGTTGATCGTGTTATCCCCTACCTGGCGACCCCAGACGTACTCGATCGCATACGGCGAACCGGTGTCGAGGTGGTTGTACGGCGCGATGCTGTTGCCGGAGTCCATCACCAACTCGGGTGCGGGCCACAGGTCATGGGTGATGTGCTGCCAGCAGCCGGGCGCGCCCCCCGGTCCGCCGCGGGCGTTCACCCGGGGCAGGTTCTCCGGCCAGATGTACGGGTTGGGCGCCCCGCCGATCAGCGTGGCGATGTTGCCCAGGCCCGCCAGTCCCTGGGTGGGTAGCGCGAAGATCCCGATCAGGCCGACGAGGGTGATCGCCGACACCGGGTTGAGCAGCAGGCCCAGCCCGGAGAGCAGCTTCGTGTCGGCGTTGAGCGAGTAGCCGTTGCCGCCGAGGAACGACCGTGCGGTGGGTTCGATGTCGTGGTAGTTGCGGACGGTGCAGAACAGCTCGGGGCTGTAGGTGTCCAGCAGCTCGGCCGTCGGCACCAGGTCCTTGGCCCCGCGCGCCAGGTACGGCCCGCCGCGCTCGAAGATGTCCGCGCCGGTGTTACCGAACCCGGCGGCCGACAACAGCGCCTGATCCAGGTCCTTCTGCTGCGCGTTGATCGAGCGCGCGGTGACCACCGACTTGTCGAGGAAGTCGATCAGGTCCGGCGCCGCGTTGGCGTAGGTGTCGCCCAGAGCCGCCAGCGCCTGGATGTCGTGACGGACCTGGGGCTGCTGCGGGTTGACGTCGTCGAGGATCGCGTTGGCGTTCACGATCGACTGCCCGACCCGGTCGCCCAGCCCGGCCAGCGATTGCGCGGCGGCGCTCAGCGTCAGGTTCAGCTTCACCGGATCCACCTGCTGCGCGATCTCGGTGATGGTCTGGAACAGCGTGTTGATCTCCGTCGTCACCGAGCGGGCGTCGATCACGGTCTGCGGCGTGATCCGTTGCGGCGACGGGTTTTTCGGCGTCGTCAGCGACACGTACTTGCCGCCGAACACCGTGGTGGCCTTGATGTCGGCGTTCACGTTGGCCGGGATCAGCTTGAGGTAGCGCGGGTAGACGTCCAGGTTGAACTTGGCCGCCGGCTTGCCGTCCTTGACGATCTCCGAGATCTTGGCCACCCGGCCGATCTCCACCCCGTTGTAGGTGACCTTCGAGCCGGGGTCCATCACCAGGCCGGCCCGGGCGGCCACCATGGTCAGATGTTCCTTCTTGGTGAAGTCGCCCCGGAACTGCCCATACACCAGGACGAGTGCCACGGCGGCGGCGACGAGCAGGGCGACCCCGGCCAACTTGTACGGCGGGTTGCGGGGGGCATTGACCTTGCCGGGGGCGCCTGGGTTGGTCATGACTACACCGTCAATGCGAAGTTGGGGTTGACGCCGTAGAGCGCCAACGCGGCGGCCAAAACGACAACCTGCACCGACACCAGCGAGAAGCGCATCGATCGGCCGACGGCCTCGCCCACGCCGACGGGCCCGCCGCCGGCGTTGTAGCCGTAGAAGCAGTGGGTGATCATCACGACGGCCGTGATGAGGATGGCCTCCACGAACGACCAGAACACGTCGTCGGGGCGCAGGAACGTCCGGAAGTAGTGCTCGTAGGTGCCGTGCGACTGGCCGTAGAGCACCGTCGTGGTGATCTGCGGGGACAGGAACGACATGATCATCGCCAGCGAGTAGAGCGGGATGATCACCACCAGCCCGGCCATGATGCGCGTGGTCGCCAGGAACGAAATCGACTTGATGCCCATCACTTCCAGCGCGTCGATCTCCTCGCTGATCCGCATGGCCCCTAACTCCGCGGTGGCGCCGGCGCCGACCGTGGCGGCCATCGAGATGCCGGTGACGACGGGCGCGGCGATGCGCACGTTGATGAGCGCGGCGAAGAAGCCGGTGAACGCCTCGACGCCGATGTTGCCCAGCGAGGCGAACCCCTGGATGGCGACCAGGGAGCTACCGGACAGGGTGACGAAGCCGACGATCGCGACGGTGCCGCCGACGACGGCCATCGCGCCGGTGCCCATGCCGATCTGGGCGATGAGCCGCAGCGTCTCCTTGCGGTAGTTGCGCAGCGCGTGCGGGACGTGCCCGAGGGCCACCACGCCGAACCAGGCCATCTGCCCGATGTCGTCGAGCCCGCGGCCGAGGGCGCCGCCGTAGCGGCTGAGATTCTCGACTAAGCGGGGATGGACGCCGCGCGTCACGGTGCCGATCGACATGTCAGCGCCCCGTTCCGAATCGCACACCGATGGTGGTCAGCACCACGTTGACCGCGTACAGCGCGACCACGCAGAGCACCACGGTTTCGTTCACGGCGGTGCCCAGGCCCTTGGAGCCGCCGCGCACGGTCAGGCCGCGGAAACAGCCGACCAGGCCGGCGATGAGCCCGAACATGGCGGCCTTGACCGTGGCGATGACCACCTCCGGCAGGCCCGTGATGGTGGTCAGGGTGGCGAGGTAGGCCCCGCCCGACACGTTCTGCAGGTACACCCCGAACAGGTAGCCGCCCACCAGCCCGACGGTGATCACCAGCCCGTTGAGCAGCGTGGCGACCAGCGTCGCGGCGATCACCCGGGGCACCACCAGGCGGTGGATCGGGTCGATGCCGAGCACCTCCATCGCGTCGATCTCCTCGCGGATGGTGCGGGCACCCAGGTCCGCGCAGATCGCGGTGGATCCGGCGCCGGCGACCACCAGCACCGTGGTCAGCGGCCCGAGCTGGGTGACCGCGCCGATGGCGGCGCCGGCACCGGACAGGTCCGCGGCGCCGAACTGGGCCAGCAGCACGTTGAGGGTGAAGATCAGCAGCACGGTCAGCGGGATCGAGACGAAGATGGTCGGCAGGAAAGCGACCCGCATGATGAACCAGCACTGCAGGACGAATTCGCGCCATTGGAAGGGCCAGCGGAACAGCGCCTTACCGGTCAGCACACACATCCGGAAGAACCCACCGATGAGCGTCAGCGGCGTCTCCAACTGGTCGCGCAGGTAGCCGACCAGGTGTGGACGATCCGTCGTCGAAGTCACCGGCTCCCCCTCACCTCGACCTCGTGTGCGCCGGGGGTCCGCAGCGAAACGAGTCGCACGCGCCGCCCCCTCTCCGTCCCGCGGTCGGCGGCACCCCCAGCTCGCCCCGACCATGTGTCTGTGACCATCGGCTCCCTACCCGCAAGTAGTAACGGAGACCACAGGAATGTACCCGATGGCCTCGAGCGTGTGAACTGCATCCGCACAATTAACCCTTCGTCAACAGCGGGCAAACGTTACAGCTTCCGTCAACCTTCCCCTCGCGTGGTCAAATCCCTTGCTGCGGAACCTCTTTCGCTCATATTGACGGCCCCGTAGCGAACCCGTAGCTCAGTCTTGAGCACCTTTCCGGCCGGATTGCGCGGCAGTGCATCGACGATCTCGAGCGCCTTCGGATGCTTGTACCGCGCGAGCCGCTCGGCCAGGAACTCTTGCAAGTCCTCCAGCAGCAGCTGCTCGCCGGTTACCGCAGCAACCGCGATCGGCACCTCGCCCCACTTCTCGTGAGCCTGGCCGATGACGGCGACTTCGACGATCTGGGGATGGCCGGCGAGAACGTTCTCGACCTCGGCGCAGTAGATGTTCTCACCGCCGGAGATGATCATGTCCTTCTTGCGATCCACCACCCAGACGTAGCCGTCCTCGTCCATCCGGACCAGGTCCCCGGAGTGGAACCAACCACCGGCGAAGGCCTCCGCGGTGGCCTGAGGGTTGTTCCAGTAGCCGCTCATCAATGTCGGTGCGCGGTAGACGATTTCGCCGACCTCTCCGACGGGGACGTCGTTCATGTTCTCGTCGACCACCCGCGCGCTGACCGTGGGGATCACCTTGCCCACCGAGCCGCGCTTCCGGATCGCGTCTTCGCCGAGCAGCATGCAGGTGACGGGCGACATCTCGGTCTGGCCGAAGGCGGCCAGTATCTGGGTCCCGGGGAACGTCGCCGACATCTCCCGCAGCAGCGAGTCCGTCGCCGGGGCAGCCCCCCATGACATGACCCGCAACCTCAGATCGCGGGGGCGCGCCCGCTGCTCCGCGCACACGGCCTGCCACTGCGCCGGAACCAGGAACAGTCCGGTGACCTTCTCCGCCGCCAGCACGTCGAGCAGCTGGCCCGGTTCGAACGCCCCCAGCGGGTAGATCACGGTCGGCACACCGAGCAACATCGACGTCAGCATGTTGCCGACGCCCGCGATGTGGAAGAACGGGACACCAACGAAACCGACGTCGCTATTTATATCGGCGCCCATGGTGTACAGGCCGGTCATCGTCTGGCCGGTCAGGTTGGCGTGGGTCAGCACCGCTCCCTTGGGCCGACCGGTGGTGCCCGAGGTGTACATAATCAGCGCGGGCGAATCGTTCGGGATATCGACCGGCCCATGCGTCTCGCCGGGCTCGTCGACGAGGTCTTCGTAGCCGAATACGCCGTCAGTGTCGTCGTTGCTCGAGCCGCCGGCGACCACGATGGTGTCGAGCATCGGCTGGATGTCGCGCACCCCGGTGGCCACCGGGGCGAGCACCGATTCGGTGATCAGCACCCGGGCCTCGCAGTCCTCGACCAGGAAGACGATCTCGGCCGAGGTGAGCCGGAAGTTGAGTGGGACCGCGATGGCGCCCAGCGAGTTGATGGCCAGGACCGACTCGACGAATTCGGGACGGTTGAGCATGAGGATCATGACCCGGTCGCCGAAGCCGACGCCCCGGCGACTCAGCGCATTGGCCAGCGCCGTGACCCGGTCGTGCAGTCCCTGCCAGGTGACCGTGTTGCCGAGGAACCGCAGCGCCGTCGCGGTCGGTTGCATCAGCGCGTGCCGCTCCAGTTGGTTGACCCAGTTCTGACGCCGGGCCAGGTACGGCTGCTCGGTGGCCTGCGTCAGATTGGCCAATTGCGCGGTCAACTGCTGTCTCCCCTTTACCTCAGGCACCGCTTGCGCCAGCTTGATATTTGATAAAACTTGGTGTTACGTGGGTCACATTATGGCTTTAGTGCCGCTCTGACAAGACCAGACAAGACCAGCCGCAAGACCCGCCCAGCCCGCGAAACCCCTGGCAGCCCGCGTGAACGCACCGATGTCGACCAAGCCGAGGACCCGGCGGCCGCTGCGCCGGGCGCAGCTTTCCGACGAGGTTGCGGCCCATCTGCGCGCGGCGATCATGTCCGGGACGTTGCGCCCGGGGACCTTCATCCGCCTCGACGAGACCGCGGCCGAGCTCGGGGTCAGCGTCACGCCGGTGCGCGAGGCACTGCTGAAGCTGCGCGGCGAGGGCATGGTGCAGCTGGAACCGCACCGCGGCCACGTCGTGCTGCCGCTGAGCCGGCAGGACATCGAGGACATCTTCTGGCTGCAGTCGACGATCGCCCAGCAGTTAGCCGCCGCGGCCACCGACCACATCACCGACGCCGAGATTGACGAGCTGGACCGCATCAACAAAGCCCTGGAGGCGGCCGTCGGCTCCAGCGAGCCCGCCACCATCGCGGGCATTGAGTTCGCGTTTCACCGCGTCTTCAACCAGGCCAGCGGCCGGATAAAGCTGTCCTGGTTCCTGCTCAACGCGGCGCGCTACATGCCGGCGGAGGTGTACGCGGCGGACCCGGAATGGGGCGCGGCCACCGTCGCCCACCACCGGGAGTTGATCGCGGCGCTGCGCCGACGCGACGCGGACGCCGTCATCGAGCACACCGTCTGGCAGTTCACCGACGCGGCGGCCCGGCTGACCGTGATGCTGAACCGGGCCGGAAGCTTCGACTGAGCTCAGCCCAGCTGCTCGGCGCGCTGCTTGAGGTTCTCGGCGAGATGGTCGAGCACGTTGCCGGCCATCGACTTCACCATCGGCGCGGGGACCGGCAGCGTCGTCTCCACGTCCATGTCCACCGTCAGCAGGCTCGCGGCCCCGGTTTCCACGACGCTGAACAGCTGCTCCTGCTTGGAGAACAGGTCGCCCTGCTGCAGGACGGTCTGGATCTGGTTTTCCCCCGGGTAATAGATCGCCTGGATGAACGTGGCCTGCATGCCTTGGTAGTCGGCGTCGAGCCGCACCTGGCTGGGCCGCCCGTCGTCGTAGCGGGCGAGCACCCACAGGCCCTTGATCTCCTCGTTCCACTCCGGGTACCGCTCGAAATCGGCGACGATGCCCATGATCGCCGCGGCGTTGGCACTGACCTCGACGGTCTTGCTCAAAACTGGCATGGCGCAAGCCTATCGGGCGACCGGCCGCGCTATTGATCCACGCTGGCCGTCGCCAGCAGCGAGCGGATGGCGTCGGGGATCGGCACCGGCTTGCGGCTGGTCCGATCGACATAGACGTGCACCCAGTGCCCCAGCGCGGTGATCGGTTGCGGTTCGCCGTCGTCGCCGCGGAACACGCCGAGCCGGTACGTGACGCTGCTGCGGCCGAGGCGCGTCACCGCGAGGCCCACGGTGAGGCCCTCCGGGAAATGCAGCTCGGAGAAGTAGCGGCAGCCCGACTCGGCGACGATGCCCAGCGCGGGGGTGGCGAGCGGGTCGATCCCGACGCTGGTGTTGATCCACGCGTTGATCGCGGTGTCGAACAGTTGGTAGTACACCGCGTTGTTGAGGTGGCCGAACATGTCGTTGTCGGCCCACCGGGTTCCCACCGGCCACAGCACCGGGAAGTCGGCGCTGGTGAGGTTCTCCGACGGAGTCGAGGTCATGGTCTACCAGTACCGCATGGCCTGCCGAAACAGGTCCCCCAGAACCGGTTTCGTCATCTCCCGCGGGGCGTTCTGCAGCAGGCGCTGCTGGGGATAGGCGCCCTCGGTCAGGGCGGTCGCGTCGTCTTCGGTGTAGCCGACGCCGGCCAGCCCGTTCGGCATGCCCACCGCGCGCATGATCCGGATGAGTTCGTCGGCGAGCACCTCGCCGGCGTCCTCGGCGCCGGCGCCCCGCGTCTCGGCCCCGAGCAGCCACGCCCCCTCCAGGTGCCGCTCCGGGTTCGCCTGCGCGGTGAAACGGAACGACGCCGGCGCGTTGAGGATGACGGCCATGCCGTGCGGCACCAGCGGCTCGTCGGGCGGGTAACCCGTGGGGCGGAAATCACGCACCAGCCCGGCCACCGCGTAGGCCATCCCGTGCGGCGCGTGGACGCCGGCGTTGCCGAACGCGATGCCCGCAAGCGTTGCGGCCCACATCATTTGCTCACGGGCCTCACTGTCGGAGGCGTCGCGCGTCGCGCGCCCCAGATACCGTCCCAGCAGGCGCAGCGCCTCGCGGCAACCCAGGTCGCTCCACGGATTGGCGCCCTGGCTCATCGGCCGCAGGCTGGGCCGATCGGGGGCGCGCCGCAACACGTAGGGCCGCGCGGTGTAGGACTCCAGGGCGTGCGACAGCACGTCGAGACCCGCGGAGGCGACGACCTCGGGGGGCAGGCTCGCGGTGCAGTCGGGGTCGACGAGGGCCTCGGTCGGGCGCAGCGCGTGAGAGGCGATCCCCGTCTTGGCCTTCAACGACACCAGGTCGAAGATCGCGATGCCGGTCACCTCGCTGCCGGTGCCGGCCGTGGTGGGGCAGGCGATGTGCGGCTTGAGCGGGCCGGGTATGGGCTTGCTCTCGCCGATCGGCGCATTGACATAGGTGAGGAAGTCGGCGGGATGGGTCGCGTAGAGGTTGGCGGCCTTGCAGGTGTCGATCACCGAGCCGCCGCCCAGCGACACGTAGCCGTCGGGGTTGCACTCCCGCGCGAAGCGGGCCGCGTCGGAAAAGGACGCGTCGGTGGGCTCGACGTGGACGTCGGCATAGGTGACGACGTCCAGCCCGGCCGCGACGAGCGAGTCGTGCGTCGTGGCGAAGATGGGCAGCCCGGCGACGCCGGCGTCGGTGAACAACGCCACCCGCCGCAGCCCGAGGGCGCGCGCCCTATCGCCCACCTCCGCGAGGCATCCGCGTCCGAAGGTCACCCGTGACGCGTCGACGGTGAAGGCGCCGTCGCAGTCCTCGGCAGCAATCGGGTAATCGCAGTACGGCATGCCGCCATTATCTCGGGTGCAGTGGCGCGACCGGTTCCGCCGTACTGGCGGGGAGCCGATGGCTTTCGATGTAGTCCCACCGGATTTGGTAGCCGAGCCCGGGTCCAGACGGCAGATCGACGAATCCGTCCGGGCCGAGCGGGTCGCAGGCCGCCTCGAGGTAGGGCGGTGCGGCGTCGTAGCGGGCCCCGGGCCCGAGCAGGCCGCGCTCGTAGTATTCGCAGACGTCTTCGCTGGTGGCGCCCAGGACCTGCAGGTTGCCGAAGCCGCTCATGTGCAGTTCGCAGCGCATGCCGACGGCCTCGCACATCCCGGCCAGCTTCATCACGCCGGTGATGCCGCCGCGCAACACGTCGATGCGGCTGATGTCGGACGCGTTGCGCAGGATCCAGTCCGCCCGGGTGTAGATGCCGCCCTCCGCGATCTCGGGTGAGCAGATCGGGATGTCGAGCGCGCCGGCCAGCTTCGCGTAGGACTCGACCCGGTACTCCGGCATCGGGTGCTCGTACCAGTAGAAGCCCAGCCGTTCGAGCTCCCGGCCGACGCGCAGCGCGTCCTCGTAGGTGTGATAGGTCCCCCACGGGTCGAACATCAACACCATCTCGTCGCCCACGGCCGCGCGAACCTCCCGGCACACCCGGATGTCCCAGTCCACATACGACGGCCGGGGCAGGGCGAACTCCCGCGTCGCGGGGTTCCAGTAGTGGTACGGGTGGATCTTGTAGGCGCGGTAACCCTGGCGGCGGCATTCGGCGGCGTGGGCGGCGTACTCGTCGGGCGATCCCAGGTTGTTGAAGCTGCTCGCGTAGGCCTTGACCCGGTCACGAGCGCCGCCCAGCAGCTTGCGCACCGGCAGGCCGGCGACCCGGCCCGCCAGATCCCACAGGGCGAGATCGATGACGCTGCAGACGTTTTCGGGAAGCTTGGCGGCCCACAGCTGCCGCCAGATCTCCGCCCGGTCGAACGGATCCTGGCCCGCGAGCAGGGGGCTCAGGAATTGGGCGATCAGCGCCTGGTCCCCGGGCAGCAGGCCATCCTGGTCGCCATGGAAATGGCCACCGAAGTAGTAGCCCTCGGCCCCCTCGTCGGTGAGCACCTTGGTCACCGTCTGGACCACGCGGTAGTCGGTGACCAACTGCCCGAACGAGATTCGATCGACGACCGTCTCGAACGGTATGACCTCCAAGCCGATGATCTTCATGGCAGCAGATTGTTCCGCCGAATCGGCAGTTCAAGTAGAGCCGAAGGTCCTCGCCAGCGCCTGGCCCTGCAGGGCGAACAACCGCTCGGAGTCCGACCACTCCGGCAGCAGCGAATCGAAGCCGTGACAGGTCCGCGGGAACACGTGCAGCTCGGCGGAGACCCCGGCACGCAACAGCGCCACCGCGTAGTCGACGGCTTCGTCGCGGAAGGGATCGATCTCCGCGCAGGTGATCAAAGCCGGTGGCAGACCGCGGAATTGGCCTCGACGGGCGGGCACCGCGGCCGACGGTCCGGCCGCCGGACCGAGGTAGTGACGCCACATCAGCTCCGCGGCCTCGCTGTCGAAGGCGGGGCTGGTGCAGAACTCGGCCTTGGACGCGGTTTCGCGATCGTCCAACACCGGCTGGTGCAGCAGCTGGAACACGACCGCGGGCAGCGACCCGTCGGCGGCGTCATGCGCCAGGCACGCCGCCAGGGTGGCCCCGGCGCTGCTGCCCCCGACCGCCAGGCGCGCCGGGTCCACCCCCAGCTCGGTCGCGGTGGCCGCCACCCAGCGCAGCACCGCGACCGCGTCGTCGAGCGCGGCCGGATAGGGGTGCTCCGGCGCCAGCCGGTAGTCGACGGACACCACCGTGCACTGGCCGCGCCGTGCCAGCTCGACGCACTGCCGGTGATCGGTGTCCAGGTTGCCCAGCGCGAAGCCGCCGGCGTGGCAGTAGATCATCGCCGGCGCCGGGTTCGCCTCGCCGCCACGGTAGATGCGCACCGGTACGCCACCGGATTCGGTCGCCACGACGTCGTCGGCGATCCGGACGCCCTGGGCGTCGGTGCGTTCGGCGACCTCCCGACGGCGCTGGTCGAACGGCTCGCGGAGGAGCCCGATCGACTGCGCCGAAAAGTCGGTTCGCGTCGTCGCGACGGCCTGCAAGGCCCGATCCAGCCGTTCGAAGCCGTCCAGACCGTAGGGTCCGGTCATTCGGCCGGGGCCTGGAAAGTGAAGTCGGCGGGCCTGAATCTGCGCGTCATTCCCCAGAAGCTACGCGCGCTGCGCGGCCACTGCGTCACCACCCGCCCGTTGGGGGCGCGGAAGTAGTTGCTGCACTGGGTGGTCCACACCGTGCCGACCATCCACCGGTCCACCTTGGCGACGAACGCCGCCAGCGCGGCGGGGCGCACCGCGACGTACGTCTTTCCCCGGCGCCGCATGTGTTTCAGTGCCCGCACGATGTAGCGGGCCTGGGCTTCGAGCATGAAGATCACGCTGTTCGAACCGACGTTGGTGTTCGGCCCGTACAGCATGAAGAAGTTCGGGAACCCGGGAACGGCCATCCCGAAATACGCGTGGGCCCCATCACGCCACACCTCGCGCAACGTCGTCCCGCCCTCGCCGGACACGTCCAGCTCGCCCAGGTAATCGGCCGCGGCGTAGCCGGTCGCGCACACGACGACGTCGACGTCGCGTTCGGTGCCGTCCTCGGTGACCAGGCTGCGCGCGCGCAGGCAGCGCGCCGGGCTGCTCAGCACCTCGACGTTGGGTCGGGTCAGCGTGGGCAGGTAGTCCGAGGAGAACACCAGCCGCTTGCAGCCCATCGGATGATCGGGCGTCAGCTTGCGGCGCAATTCCTCGTCGGCGACGGTCTTTTCGAGCAGGTCCAGCGCGATCGCCTTGAACTCCTCGGTCTTTTCGCTGCCGTGCTCGATCACCGATATGTTGGCTTCGCTGCGCAGCCACAGCCGGGTGCGGTACAGCTTCTTGGCGAACGGTATGTGGGCGAAAAGCCAGCGCTCCCGTTCGGTGTAGGGCCGGTCGGGCTTGGGCAGGATCCAGGTGGGTGACCGCTGCACCGAGTAAACCCGGTCGGCCACCTTGGCCAACTCCGGCAGCAGTTGCGAGGCCGTCGATCCGGTGCCCAGCACGGCGACCCGGGCGCCCTCGAGCGAGACCGAATGATCCCATCGGGAGGAGTGCATCAGCGTGCCGGTGAACGGCTCCTCCTCCGGCAGCTCCGGAAACAGGGGCCGGGTAAACAGCCCCACGGCGGACACCACCACGTTGAAGTGGTGCCGTTCGCCGGTCGCGGTGGTCAGACACCACCGCTGGTCGTCTTCCTCCCAACGCGCCGAGACGATTTCGGTGCGCAGCCGCAGGTGCGGGCGCAGGCCGTACTTGTCGGCGCACCGCTGGAAGTACTCCAGGATCTCGGGCTGCGCGGGCCACAGCCGCGAACAGTCCGAGTTCAGGTCGAACGAATAGGAGTACAGGTGCGACTTGACGTCGCACGCCAGCCCCGGATACGTGTTGATCAGCCAGGTGCCGCCGACGTCGTCCTCGCGGTCGAAGATGGTGAAGTCACCGAAGCCTGCTTGGGACAACAGGATTCCCAGGGCCATGCCGCCGGGCCCGGCACCGATGATGCCGACGGACAGGCTCATCGGATCTGCAGGCATTGCCCACCGTCGACGACCAGTTCGGCGCCGGTGATGAACGACGCCTCCTCGGACACCAGAAACGCGACCGCGTCGGCGATCTCGGTCGGTTGGCCGATCCGTCCGAACGCCGACGACGCGGCCAGCCGCAGCTGGGTGGCGTCGTCGAGCATCGGGGTCGCGATGGGGCCGGGGAACACCGCGTTGACCCGGATGCCGAACGGGGCCAGCTCGGCCGCGGCGTTTTGGGTCAGGCCGCGCAGCGCCCACTTGGCGGAGCCGTAGGCGCTGTGCCGCGGGAAGGGCCGGATCGCCCCGGTGCTGCAAATGTTGACGATGGACGCGTTAGGGGCGGCGCGCAGCTGCGGCAGCGTCGCCTGGATGCCGAGGAAGGCGCCGAAACAGTTCACGCGCCAGGAGTTTTCGAATCCCTCGGGTGTCTCGTCGGCCAACGAGGCGCGGTGCAGCGCGCCGGCGTTGTTGACCAGCGCGCTCAGCGATCCGAAGCGCTCGACGACCGTGTGGACGGCCGCCTCCCACTGCGCCGGCGAGGTGACGTCGAGCGGGATCCCGATCACCCCGTCGTCGCCCAATTTATCCACCGCGGCGGCCAATTCGTCGGCGCGACGATCGCAGGCGGCCACCGAATGGCCGGCCGAGCGCAGCCGCTTGACCGTGGCCCAGCCCTGCCCGCCGGCGGCGCCGGTCACCAGTGCGACGCGTTGACTCACGATGACGGCACCTCGGGGCTGTCGGACAGGCCACGGCTGGTGACGAATTGGCACCGCCGGCGCGAAAAGCGCCAGCGGCCGTCCACGCGGACCAGTTCGTCGTCGTAGAGGGCGGGCCGCAGCTGCAGGTCACCCGCGCGGACGAACAGCACCTGCGATCGGGCAGTGGCAGTGTCGCCATTCACGTCGATTCGCGAGACCCCGGTCAGGTGCAGCCCGCGTGGCGCGTCCTGAAACATTTCGCGGATCGCGTCATGACCCTCGAAAGACCTTCCGTAGACCAGGAATTGGGCGTTGGCGGTGAAGAGTTGCACGCATTCATCCCCATTGCCGGCGTCCAGCGCCAGCGCGTAGGCGGCAATGAGTTCGCGTATTGCGGTCTCGGTCACTGTTCGCGGGCCTCGCGCAGGTGTTCGGCCGCGCCACGCCGCAGGGCCTGCGACTCGGCTGTCAGCGTGATCATCCGGATGCCCAGCGCCGCCATGGCGCGGCCCGTCTTGCCGTCGCCCGCGTGGATGCCGGTGATCAGGCCCGCCTCGGTGGCGGCGCGATGGATCCGGCCTATGGCGTCGAGCAGCGCCGGATGTTTGGTCGCGCCAACAACGTCCACGCCCATCGACAGGGCCAGGTCGGCCGGCCCGATGTACAGCCCGGCCAGCCCCTCGACGGCGCAGATCTCGTCGAGGCCCGACAGCGCCGCCGCGGTCTCGATCATCGCGAACACGCTGACCCGGGACTCCAGCGTGGCCGGGTCGTGGCCCAGGCTGGCGCGCAGCGGGCCGAAGCTGCGGACGCCCGCCGGCGGGTAGCGGGTGGCGGCCACCGCGGCGGCGGCCTCGTCCGCCGACTCGATCATCGCGATGACGACGGCGTCGGCCCCGGCGTCGGCCACCCGCCCGATCGGCGCCGCGTCGGCGTTGGGCAGCCGCACCGCCGCGCCGATCGGCACGTGCTCGAGGCGCCGCAGCATGCCGGCGATGTCCGCGTCGTCGATGTAGCCGTGCTGGGCATCGAAACCGACGTAATCGTAACCGGCCCTGGCGAATTCCTCCGGGCCGAGCAGCGTGGGGCCGGTGATCCAGCCGCCCCAGATGGGGGATCGGTCGCCGTCGAAGACGCTCATTGGGCGATCGCGATCTTGATGCGCTCGGGCGCGGGCCGGCAGGCCAGGTCGAAGGCGCCCTGCACGTCGTGGACGTCTTCGACGCCGAAGGTGTGGGTGAGGTAGGTGCCGAGCAGCTCGGGATGCTCGTCGGCGAACTTGGCGGCGACG
>NZ_LZKE01000130.1:0-25824 GCF_001672675.1 Mycobacterium sp. E2327 | reverse complement strand
GCCGACCACCCACGGCCAGCGCGGGGCGCGGTGTTCGTCGTCGGGGTCGACGGGCTCGTCGTAGCTGTCGTAGTCGTACAGCCGCATGTCGGCCGGCAGGTAGGGGCCGGTGACGAAGTGCTCGGATTCGGGAGCCGAATACGCCCGCGAGTAGGCGTCCGTCTGGCCCGTCTGGTCCGCCGCCGCGATTTCGGCGCTGTCGGCGCTGTCGTCGATGGGGCCCAGCTCGTCGTGGGGCTCGACCGCGTCTTGTCCCGCGTCGAGGCCGGAATCCGATTGGTGGCTGAGGTCGCTGCCGGAATCGGGTTCGTCAGGTTCCCATCCCGGAGGATTCGGCCCGCTCATAGTTGCCTGCCCTGTCCAACTGCATCACCAGCGCGCGAGGCCCCGCGGCTGCATCGGTGCGCGCGCGCTTGGGAGTTTCTCATGTTGCCTGGGCAAACCCTACCGAACGGGATAGAGCAAAGAAGTCGTGGAAAAGGGGCCCGGATCAAGTGATGCCCTGATTGTGACCTTTGAGTCGCAAATCAGTGCTTCTCGGGGCCCGTGTAGTACTCGAAGACCAGTCCGGCCGCCGTCGCGAGGATGAACACCACCCCGGCGACGATCAACCAGGGCAGCCACAGCGCGATGCCGACCGCCGCGACCGATCCGGCCAGCGCCACCAGGATGGGCCACCAGCTGTGCGGCGCGAAAAAGCCCAATTCTCCTGCACCGTCGCTGATCTCGGCGCCCTCATAGTCCTCCGGCCGGGTGTCCAGCCGACGCGAGATGAACCAGAAAAAGCTTCCCGTGATGACGGCCAGGCCACCGGTCAGCGCCAGGGCGGTGGTCCCCGCCCACTCCACCCCGCCGGTCGCGAACAGCGCAGTCAGGATCCCGTAGAGCACCGCCGAGAGAACGAAGAATGCGGCGATGAATTCGAACAGCCTGGCTTCGATCTTCATTGAGCGTCCTAACCTACGGGCTGGTTCTGGGTCGCTTCACCGCGACGGGTATCGAACGGATGGGTGGTCACCGCCAGCGGGGCTTGGGCGATCGCCTGCAGCGCCTCGGCGTTGGTCTTTCCGCCGATCCGTTGCTGCAAGTAGGCCTTGAAGTCGTTGGGCGGCACGACCCGCACCTCGAAATTCATCATCGAGTGATACGTGCCGCAGAACTCGGCGCAGTGACCGACGAACGCCCCGGTCTTCTGGATCTCGTCGACCTGGAACACGTTGACCGAGTTGTTCGCCTCGGGGTTGGGCATCACATCGCGCTTGAACAGGAATTCCGGCACCCAGAACGTGTGCACCACGTCCGCGGAGGCCAACCGGAATTCGATCTGCTTGCCGGCCGGCAGCACCAGCACCGGGATCTCCGTGGCGGTTCCCAGGGTCTCGACCTTGTCGAAATTCAGGTAGGTCCGGTCCTGCGGGTTGAGCCCGCGCACCGCCCCGACACGCTCCTCGCCGTGCTCGTCCTTGCCTTCCGGCTTGGAGACCATCGCGTTCTTGCGCACCGGGTCGGCCCCCTCATAGGTCAGCGTGCCGTCCTTGAAGTTGACCCGCTGATAACCGAACTTCCAGTTCCACTGGAAGGAGGTGACGTCGATGACGACCTCGGGGTCCTTGGCCAGGTGCAGCATCTTCTCCTGCACCACCACGGTGAAGTAGAACAGCACCGAGATGATGAGGAACGGTGTGACGGTGAGCACCAGCTCCAACGGCATGTTGTAGCCGAACTGTCGCGGCAGATCGGTTTCGGTCGCCTTCTTGCGGTGAAACGCCATCGACCAGAAGATGAGCCCCCACACGATGACGCCGACGACCAGCGAGGCGATCACCGCCCCGATCCACAGCTCGCGGTTGAGGTGGGCCTCCGGGGTGATCCCCTGCGGCCAGCCCATGCCGAGCGCCTGCGACCAGCTGCATCCGCTCAGGGTGACCGCCAGTACGCCAAGCGTCGCGGCCAGGGCCAGCGGCCGGAGACGACGGGACCGACCCCGCCCCGCGCCCCCGGAACGACGCTGGAACCTGCGCTGCGACAGACGTTGCGAACGGACCTGCTCGCGAGGTGTCACGTTGGCGCCTCCTGCTCGGATTCGAATACTACGCAGCGTAGACCACGCCGCTGACGCCGTCGCGCAAACCCCGGCCGGTCAAGGGCGTGCGGCGCCCCGAGCGCCGCACAAGTGGGGCATACTGGGGCGCCGTGTGTGGTCTGCTGGCGTTCGTTGCGGCCCCGGCCGGTCCTGGCGGCGGCAGAGCTGACGCCGCGGCGGCCGCCACCCGCGCCGACGGCGCCATTTCCGCCGCGTCGCACCTGATGCGCCACCGGGGGCCCGACGAGCCGGGAACGTGGGCCGACCCGGGCGCGGACGGCTCGGTGGTGTTCGGCTTCAACCGGCTGTCCATCATCGACATCGCCCATTCGCATCAGCCGTTGCGCTGGGGCCCCCACGAGGCGCCCGACCGCTACGTGCTGGTGTTCAACGGCGAGATCTACAACTACCTCGAGCTGCGCGACGAACTGGCCGCCAAGCACGGCGCCGCGTTCGCCACCGACGGTGACGGCGAGGCGATCGTCGCGGGATACCACCATTGGGGCACCGACGTGCTGCACCGGCTGCGCGGCATGTTCGCGTTCGCGCTGTGGGACACCGTGACCCGCGAATTGTTCTGCGCCCGAGACCCGTTCGGCATCAAGCCGCTGTTCATGGCCACCGGCACCGGCGGCACCGCGCTGGCCAGCGAGAAGAAATGCCTGATGGACCTGGCCGAGTTGGTCGGGTTCGACACCGGCATCGACGAGCGCGCGGTGCAGCACTACACGGTCCTGCAGTACGTGCCGGAGCCCGAGACGCTGCACCGCGGGGTGCGGCGGCTGGAGTCGGGCTGCTACGCGCGCGTCCGGCCCGGGCAGCAGCCCGAGGTCACCCGCTACTTCGTGCCGCGATTCGCCGCGACGCCCATCAGCGCCGACACCGAACAGGCCCGCTACGACGAGATCACCGCCGTCCTGGAGGACTCGGTGGCCAAGCACATGCGCGCCGACGTCACCGTCGGGGCGTTCCTGTCCGGCGGCATCGACTCCACCGCCATCGCGGCGTTGGCCATCCGGCACAACCCGCGGCTGATCACGTTCACCACCGGATTCGAGCGCGAGGGCTTCTCCGAGATCGACGTCGCGGTGGCCTCGGCGGAGGCCATCGGGGCGCGCCACATCGCCAAGGTGGTCAGCCCCGACGAGTTCGTCGCCGCGCTGCCCGAGATCGTCTGGTACCTCGACGAACCCGTCGCCGACCCGGCGCTGGTTCCGCTGTTCTTCGTCGCCCGCGAGGCCCGCAAGCACGTGAAGGTGGTGCTGTCCGGTGAGGGCGCCGACGAGCTGTTCGGCGGCTACACGATCTACCGGGAGCCGTTGTCGCTCAAGCCCTTCGACTATCTGCCGCGCCCGTTGCGCCGGTCGATGGGCAAGGTGTCCAAGCCGCTGCCGGAAGGCATGCGCGGCAAGAGCCTGCTGCACCGCGGCTCGCTGACCCTCGAGGAGCGTTACTACGGCAACGCCCGTAGCTTCTCCGACGCGCAGCTGCGCGACGTGCTGCCGGGGTTCCGCGACGAGTGGACCCACACCGATGTGACCGCGTCGGTGTACGCCGAATCGGCCGGCTGGGACCCGGTGGCCCGCATGCAGCACGTCGACCTGTTCACGTGGTTGCGCGGCGACATCCTGGTCAAGGCCGACAAGATGACGATGGCCAACTCGCTGGAGCTTCGGGTGCCGTTCCTGGATCCCGAGGTCTTCGCCGTCGCCTCCCGGCTGCCCGTCGAGGCCAAGATCACCCGGACCACCACCAAGTACGCGTTGCGGCGCGCGCTGGAGCCGATCGTTCCCGCGCACGTGCTGCACCGGCCCAAGCTGGGCTTCCCGGTGCCGATCCGGCATTGGCTGCGCGCGGGCGAACTGCTGGAGTGGGCGTATGCCCTAGTGGACTCCACACAGGCCGATCACCTGGTCGACCCCGCCGCCGTGCGCCGGATGCTCGACGAACACCGAAGCGGCACAAGCGATCACAGCCGCCGGCTGTGGACGGTGTTGATCTTCATGCTCTGGCACGCGATTTTCGTCGAGCACAGCGTGGTGCCGCAGATCAGCGAGCCGGTCTACCCCGTCCAGCTCTAGAACCCACTCCGCGAGCAGACGCAGAATCGCACGCGAAGGGCCTGCGTAATGCGATTCCGCGTCTTCTCGCGAGTACTAGGCGAGCACCGCGGCGATCTCGGCGGCCGCCTCCTCGCCGTACGCGCCGGCCAGCCTGCTCTTCGCGACCTCGTGGTCCCAGGCCCACTCCTGCGTCCCAGTGGACTCCAGCACCAGCACGGCCACCAGCGAGCCCAGCTGCGCCGAGCGCTCCAGGCTGAGGCCCGCGCTGCGGCCGGTGAGGAAGCCGGCCCGGAACGCGTCGCCGACGCCGGTGGGGTCGACCTGGCTGGTCTCGGGCACCACGTCGACGTGGGTGGTCGTGCCGTCGGGCTCGACCAGGTCCACGCCCTTGGGGCCCAGCGTGGTCACCCGCAGCTCGACCTGCGCCATCACGTCGGCCTCGGTCCAGCCGGTCTTGGACAGCATCAGGTCCCACTCGTAGTCGTTGGTGAACAGGTACTTGGCGCCGTCGGTGAGCGTGCGGATCTCGTCACCGGAGAGCCGGGCCAGCTGCTGGGACGGGTCGGCGGCGAAGGGCAACCCGAGCTTGCGGCACTCCTCGGTGTGCACCTGCATGGCCTCGGGGTCGTTGGCGCCGATGATGACCAGCTCCGGCGTGCCGATGGACGACACCACGTCGGCCAGCTTGATGTTGCGGGCCTCCGACATGGCGCCGGGGTAGAACGACGCGATCTGGGCCATGTCGACGTCGGTGGTGCAGGTAAAGCGCGCGGTGTGCGCGGTCTCGGAGATCAGTACGTTGTCGCAGTTGACGTTGTGGGACACCAGCCAGTCGCGGTAGTCGGCGAAGTCGTCGCCCGCCGCGCCGACCAGCGCGACATCGCCGCCCAGCACACCGATGGCGAAGGCGATGTTGCCCGCCACGCCGCCGCGATGGATGACCAGGTCGTCGACCAGGAAGCTGAGCGACACCTTCTGCAAGTGCTCGGGCAGCAGCTGCTCGGAAAAGCGGCTGGGGAACCGCATCAGGTGGTCGGTCGCAATCGAACCCGTTACTGCGATCGTCACGAAATCTCCTTCGTTAGTAAGGTTATCTAGCTTACTCAGGCACATCGAGCGTCGTCGCGTCACGGTCCGCGCAAAGTGGTGCGCTAGCCTGCCTAGAAACAACTCAAGCAACTCAGTCAGCCGCCGGGACCCGCCTGGCCGCAACCCGCTCCTGGTCCCGTCCACCAGCGTAGGAGAACCACATGGCAGGTCCGCACTGGCCGGACCAGACTGTCGGCACCGGCGGACCAACGCCCGAGTCCCAGCCGCTTGACTTCCCCAATGAGCCCACTGCCGCGCCGGCGAATTATGCCGGGCAGCCGGCGCCGTCTCCGCAGCGACGATCCAAGCGGCGCTTGGTCATTGGCCTGCTGCTGGCCGTCGCGCTGGCGGCCGCGCTCACGCTGGCGATCACCTACGGGGTCCGCACCAACGGGGCCAACACCGGCGCGGCGTTGTCCGACGGCGCGGCCAAAGCGGCGATCCAGCAGTACCTGGACGCGCTCGAGCACCGCGACATCGACGTCATCGTCCGCAACGCGCTGTGCGGCATGTACGACGGCGTGCGGGACAAGCGGTCGGATCAGGCCCTGGCCAAGATGAGCAGCGACGCCTTCCGCAAGCAGTTCACCGAGGTGGAGCTGACGTCGATCGACAAGATCGTGTACCTGTCGCAGTATCAGGCGCAGGCGCTGTTCACGATGCGGGTAACGCCCGCGACCGGCGGCCCGGCGCGCGGAGACGTGCAAGGGGTCGCCCAGCTGCTATTTCAGCGGGGGCAGATCGAGGTCTGCTCGTATGTGCTGCGCACCGGCGGCTCCTACTGAGCCGCCGAACAGGTCAGTTGAAGGAGTCCCCGCAGGCGCACGAACCGGTGGCGTTGGGGTTGTCGATGGTGAAGCCCTGCTTCTCGATGGTGTCGACGAAGTCGATGGACGCGCCTTCGACGTAGGGCGCGCTCATCCGGTCGACCGTCAGCGTCACGCCGCCGAAGTCCGCGGTCAGGTCGCCGTCCAGCGACCGGTCGTCGAAGAACAGGTTGTAGCGCAGCCCGGCGCACCCGCCCGGCTGGACCGCGATGCGCAGCGCCAGGTCGTCACGGCCCTCCTGGTCCAGCAGGGACTTCGCCTTGGCAGCGGCGGCATCGGTCAGGATCACGCCGTGGGTCTTGGCGGTTGACTCGTTTTGCACCGTCATTGCATCTCCTAGTTGGGACTTTTCCTAATGGTCCTGGTTGGCTCGAAGTCCGGGCGATGCGCTCCGGAAAAAGCCCACTGCATCAACGGTACCTTGCGGGACCGCTATTCCCGAGTCGCGCCGCGACCTCGGAGGCCAAACCCATCAGCTGATTGGCCGCGTCGGCCTGCGCCAATCGCACCGAACCGGCGTAATCGGCGATGGACAGCGCCGACATGATGCCCGACGAGCGCACCGCAGAATTCTCCAGGTCGACCTGGCCGGCCAGCACGATCACGGGTATGCCCAGCGGGCGGGCCGATTCGGCCAGGTAGCCGACCACCTTTCCGAACAGGGACTGCTCGTCGAACCGGCCCTCACCGGTGACGATCATGTCCGCGGCCTCGAGGTCGTCGGCCAGGTTGGTGTGCTCGGCGATGATCGCCGCACCCAGCTCGCAACGGCCCCCGAGCGCCATCAGCCCGGCCCCGATGCCGCCGGCGGCCCCCGCGCCCGGCTCCGAGCTCACGTCCCGCCCGGCCGCCACCTCCAGCTGCAGCGCCCACTCCTCCAGCCGGACTTCCAGCGCTGCGACCGCGGCCGTGTCCGCGCCCTTCTGCGGCCCGAACACCCGGGCCGCCCCCCACGGGCCCACCATGGGGTACTCGGTGTCCGATGCGGCGATCAGGTCCACGTTGGTCATCCGCTGGCGGGCCTCGGCCAGGCCGCCGAGCTGGGTGATCATCCCCTTGCCGCCGTCGGTGCACGCGCTGCCGCCCAACCCGACCACGATCCGCGTCGCGCCGGCCCGCAGGGCCTCGTCGAGGAGCTGCCCGACGCCGCTGCTGTCGGCCGCCACCGCGGTTTCCGGGGTGGGCGGACCGCCGAGCAGGGCCAGGCCGCAGGCCTGCGCGCACTCCAGGTACGCGGTCCGCGAGATGCGGTCGAACACCCAGGCCGCCTCCACCGTGGTGTCCAGCGGCCCGCACACCCGGACGCGCCGCGTCTGCCCCAGCCGCCGGCCGAGCACCTCGACGAAGCCGGGGCCGCCGTCGGACATGGGCGCGACGGTGAATCGATCGCCCGGGCGCGATCGGGTCCAGCCGGTTGCGATGGCGGCGGCGGCCTCCACCGCAGACAGGCTGTCCCCGTAGCAATCCGGTGCGACCAAGACCTGCATGGCGGGCAGGCGCAGACGGCCCGGTGCGAGGCCAGCGGCAGCGTCATCCGAGGCCATCGTGCCGTCGTCCATCACAGGTAGCCATTCATCACAGTCAAGCCTAAGCGTCGCGCGTTGCGCTGGCGCATGACCAATAACAACGCATTCCAGGTGCGTTACGGGCGAGCCCCCCCGCGAAGTAACCTGGCCATTGTGAAGCTAATGGGCCGCAAAAAGGGCCAGAATGGCGACCTCGACGTCGCCGTCGTCGAGGCGGACCCCTCCGGGGACGCCGTGCCGCGCCGGACCGGCCCCAAGGGCCGGCCCACGCCTAAGCGCAGCGAGGCGCGGCGCAACGCGCGGAAGGGCCCGGTCGCACCGGCGCCCATGACCGCATCCGAGGCGCGGGCCCGGCGCAAGACGCTGGCCGGCCCCAAACTCAGCCGCGAGGAGCGCCGAGCCGAGAGAACGGCCAGCCGCGCGCGGATGACGGATCGCCGTGAGCGCATGATGGCCGGCGAAGAGGCCTACCTGTTGCCCCGCGATCAGGGACCCATCAAGCGCTACGTGCGCGACGTGGTGGACTCCCGGCGCAACGCCCTCGGCCTGTTCATGCCGGCGACGCTGGTCTTGCTGTTCGCCTCGTTCGGCGTCCCGCAGGTGCAGCTGTACGCCTCCCCCGCGATGCTGGTGCTGATGGTCGTGATGGGTGTCGACGGGGTGCTGCTGGGTCGCAAGGTCAGCAAGCTGGTTGATGCGAAGTTCCCAGACAACACCGAAAGCCGTTGGAAGCTGGGCATTTACGCCGCCGGCCGGGCTTCCCAGCTGCGCCGCATGCGCACGCCCCGGCCACAAGTCGAGCGCGGCAGCAGTGTCGGCTGACCGGCGCCCGAAAGCCGCCTGACCGCGGTGCGCACCCTGGTGCTCGGCGGGATCAGGTCGGGCAAGTCCCGCTGGGCCGAGGAGGCCATCGCCACGTCGCTGCCGCCCGGGCAGCCCGTCCGTTACCTGGCCCCGCGCGTGGCGGGCCAGGCCGACGCCGACTGGGCGGACCGCGTCGCCCGCCACCGTGACCGTCGGCCCCCGCATTGGTCGACGGTCGAAACCGACGACGTCACAGGGCAATTGCGCCAGTCACCCGGCAGCCCGACGCTGGTCGACGATCTCGGCGGCTGGCTCACGGGGACGCTGGACCGCAACCAGGCGTGGGACGACGGGTCGGTGGCCGGTCCTGTCGAGGCAATGATCTCCGCCGTAGGCGAATTCGGCTCGACGCTGGTGCTCGTCAGCCCCGAGGTCGGGCTGACGGTGGTGCCGGCGACCGCGGCCGGGCGCCGGTTCGCCGACGAACTGGGCAGCCTGAACCAGCGCATCGCCGAGCTGTGCGACCGCGTGGTGCTGGTGGTGGCCGGGCAGGCGGTGCAGATCAAGCCGTCGGGAACCTGATGGAATTCGCCCCCGTTTCACCGCCCGACGCGGACGTCGCCGCCGCCGCCCGCGCCCGACAGGACACGCTGACCAAGCCGCGCGGCGCCCTGGGCCGCCTAGAGGATCTGTCGGTCTGGGTCGCCTCCTGCCAAGGGCACTGTCCGCCAAGGCAATTCGAACGCGCGCGGGTGGTCGTCTTCGCGGGTGACCACGGCGTCGCACGCTCCGGAGTGTCCGCGTACCCGCCGGAGGTGACCGCCCAGATGGTCGCCAACATCGACGCCGGCGGCGCGGCGATCAACGCGCTGGCCGACATCGCCGGTGCGACGGTTCGGCTGGCGGACCTGGCGGTCGACGCCGAGGCGGCCTCGGATCGCATCGGCGCCCACAAGGTGCGGCGCGGCAGCGGCGACATCACGACGCAGGATGCGCTGTCCGACACCGAGACCCTGGCCGCGATCGCCGCGGGCCGGGCCATCGCCGACGAGGAGGTCGACGCCGGCGCCGACCTGCTCATCGCCGGCGACATGGGGATCGGAAACACCACCGCGGCGGCGGTTTTGGTGGCGGCGCTGACGAACGCCGAGCCGGTGGTCGCGGTCGGCTTCGGGACCGGGATCGACGATGCGGGATGGGCGCGCAAGACCGCCGCGGTGCGCGACGCGCTGTTCCGGGCGCGTCGCGTGCTGCCCGACCCGGTTGGGCTGCTGCGCTGCTGCGGCGGCGCGGATTTGGCCGCGATGGCCGGGTTTTGCGCGCAGGCCGCGGTGCGACGCACCCCGCTGCTGCTCGACGGCATGGCCGTGACCGCGGCCGCGCTGGTCGCCGAGCGTCTGGCGCCCGGGGCCCGGCAGTGGTGGCAGGCCGGTCATCGGTCCACCGAGCCGGGCCACCAGTTGGCGCTGACCGCGCTGGAATTGGACCCGATCCTGGACCTGCGGATGCGGCTGGGCGAGGGAACTGGCGCCGCGGTGGCCCTGCCGGTGCTGCGCGCGGCGGTGGCCGCGCTGTCGTCGATGGCGACGTTTGCGCAGGCCGGGGTGGCCGGCCCGTCCGGCCCGCCGGCTCAGTGATGCGTTCCCTGGCAACGGCTTTCGCGTTCGGCACGGTGCTGCCCATTCCCGGTTCGCGCCACGCGCCGATGGGCCGCGGCGCCATGACCGCACTGCCGGTGGTCGGCGCCGCGCTGGGGGTGTTGGCCGCGGGCGTCACGTGGTGCGGCACCGCGGTTTTCGGCCCGTCCAGCCCCTTGGCCGGGCTGCTGGCCGTGGCGGCGCTGCTGCTGGCGACCCGCGGGCTGCACATCGACGGCGTCGCCGACACGGCCGACGGGCTGGGCTGTTACGGCCCACCGCAGCGCGCGCTGGCGGTGATGCGCGACGGGTCGACGGGTCCGTTCGGGGTGGCGGCCGTCGTGCTGGTGATCCTGTTGCAGGGGTTGGCCTTCTCGACGCTGCAACCGTCGGCCGTTGTGCTGGCGGTGGTTTCCGGCCGCGTCGCGGCGGTGCTGGCCTGCCGCGGGTCGGTGCCGGCGGCCGAGGGCAGCGCGCTGGGCGCGCGGGTGGCCGGCAGCCAGCCGGCACCGGTGGTGGCGGCCTGGGTCGCGGCGTTGCTGGCGGTCTCGGTGCTGGCGGGTTCGCGGCCGTGGCAGGGACCGGTGGCGGTGCTGGTGGCGCTGGCCTGCGGCGCGGCGCTGGTGGCGCACTGCGTGCGCCGGTTCGGCGGCATCACCGGCGACGTGCTGGGCGCCGCGATCGAGCTGACGGCGACGGTCGTTGCCGTCGTGCTGGCGGCGCTGGTGCGGGCAGGCGGCTAGAGGCCTCCCGCTATCGGAGATTGTCGATCCAGCCGGCGGCACCGTAGTCGACCTCCCGATCCCCGAGATAGACCTGCGGCACCAGGGTCAGGCCCGTCAGTCTCTTCAGCAGATCGAGGGCCTTCGTGCCCTCGGCCTTGGCGGCTTCGGTCCGTCGGCCGCCGGTGATGCAGTCGCCTACCGTCGACGGCGCTCCGGTTTTCCTCGCCAGTTCGACGAGTTCGGCGTTGCTGCGGTCGGTGGAGGGGTCAGTTCTTGACTTCGGCTTCGGCTGGAAATCCGGGGCGAAGAGCGCCGCGTAGAACGCCTGATAGTGTTCGGCCTCCCCGGAATCCGCCACACAAAGGCTGGCCGCCAGGGCGCGGGTCGAGTAGTCACCGCTCGCGGACTGCGAGTCGAAATCGTTGAGCAGGTGATAATGCACCGCGATCTTCTTGTCGCGGACGGCTTTTCGGATGTCGGCCGCCGACGCGTTGGCCAGGCGTCCGCACGGCACACAGAGGGGATCGGTGATGAGGTCGATCGTGCTGGGCGCGCGCCTGCTGCCCACATACACGCCGTCCTCGGTGATGACAACCTTGACCGCATCGGCGCGGGAGGCGATGCCGTGCGCGCAGAGCCCCCCGAGCAAGCCGATGACGACGGTGGCGGCGATGGCGGCGGCGCGGACCCGGCCGCGGTCCAGCCCGCCGGCGCGAGCCCAAGCGGCCGAGAGGGACTGCCCGCGCAACTTAGGCCCCCGGTCCGTCCGGCTCGATGGGTTTGCCGGGGCACTGCAGTCGGTAGTCGATCGCCTCCGAGACCCATAGTCGCCATTGCCGGTGGCTCATGTTGGTCGCGATTTTCTCGCAGAGGTCGTTCTGCGCGTTGAACGGAAATGGCCAGGTATGTATGAACTTATCGGCACCTCCGCTGACCAGCGCGTTGCCTGCGGGGCTGAACGCGACGCCGAGCACCGGGTCGCTACTCGCCGTGAGCGGAGCGCCAACCGGCTGCCCAGTCTCGGAATTCCAGAGCCGCACCGTTCCGTCCTGGCCGGATGACGCGATGTAACGTCCGTCCGGCGAGACCGTGACCACGTCGACGCGCCCCACGTGGCCGGTGAGCGGCTGCCCAATCTCCTTCAACTGCCCGACGTTCCATCGCCGTACGGTGCCGTCGAAGCTGCCGGAGATCAGCATCCGGCTGTCCGGGCTGAATACGATGCTGTAGACGATGTTCGAATGGCCGGTCAGCTGCCCCTTCGGCTGGCGGGTGTGGGCGTCCCAAAGCCGGATGACGTTGTCGTCCCCGCCCGTGGCGATCAGCTGCCCATCCGGGCTGACGGCCACGGTGTCCAGCGGAGGGCCTTGGCCGGTGAGGGCCGGCCCGATCTGGTTGCCGGAGTTCGCGTCCCAGATCTGCACGGCCCACTGCATCACTTCGTCGCCGCCCGCGGAGATGATGCGGCCCCCGTCGGGGCTGTAGGCCAGCGCATCAACTGATTTCATGGTCGTCGGGATGACGCCGGGGCCCGCCAATTCGCCGCTGCCGGCGTCCCACACGTAGAGCTTGCCGTCGGAGTAACCCGCGACGATGCGCTTACCGTCGGGACTGAAGGCGAGCCAGCCCACGTCGCCGGGTTTGCAGTCGGGCCTGTCCCCGCATGGGGACAGGTTTCGCCTCGGCTTGTAGTCGATCGCGGGCTCCCACACCATGACGTGGCCGTCTTTGCCGCCCGAAGCGAACCGTTGCGGGCGGACGGGATCAAATGCCACGACGGTCACCGCGTCCGCGTGGCCGTCGAGCGGGATCGCCTGGGATACGTTGTTCCACACCTGAATCCCGCCCGCCGCGCTGCTGGACATGGCGCCCAGCTTGCCGCCCGACTCACAGTTGCCATTGGGGTCGCACCACGGCACAGGGTTGAACGCGACGCTTTGCACCGGGTCACCGCGCCGGGTCGAGGGAAGCAGCAGGCTGTACCCGTACGTCGACGACTTCTCGCCGACGTCCCACCACCGGATGGTGCCGTCCTGACTTCCCGACATCAGCAGGCCGCCGGCGGGATTGAACGTCACCGCGCTGACGGGCGCCGTGTGGACGGCGTGCGGCCTCTCCTTGTCGAGGAGTTCGGCGCCTACCGGCCGCGGCGTGTCGGCCCCGTTCCACATCCAGATGGATCGGTCGAAGCTACCCGACGCGAGCCGGTGGCCGTCCGGACTGAAGGCGAGCGACAGGATGGAGTCGGATTGGCCTTTCAGCGGGTCGCCCAGGTGCGCACCGTTGTCGGGGTTCCACAGCCTGATCGTCATGTCGCGGCTCCCCGACGCGAGCCGGTGGCTGTCCGGACTGAACGCGAGGCTGAACACGGTCCCCTCGTGGTCCTTGAGCGCCGGCAGGCTGAACCTCAGCGTCAGCGGATCCCACAGCTGCACGGCGCCATTCACATCACCGGTGGCAAGGTGAGTGCCGTCGGGGCTGTACGCCAGGGCCCGTACTCCGGGATGGGTGTCGGGTGCGCCTGGGTTCGCGCTGCATGGGGACCCCGCGGTGGTCATGCAGGTGATCAAGTGGTCGCCGCCGGCATCGGTGTTCCACAGCCGAACTTCGCCGTCGTCGCTGGCTGACACCAAGTGGTCTCCGTTGGGGCTGAAGGCGACTCCGGTTATACGGCTGTGGTGACCCAACAGCGGGGGTCCGATCTGCGCCCCTGAGTCGGCGTTCCAGATCCGCACCGCACTGTCGAAGCCACCGGAGGCGATCCGCCGCCCGTCGCCGCTGTAGGCCGCCGTCGACGTCAGCCCCGGCGCGATCAGCTTGCTGGCCCACGACAACTTGACCGCGGCCGCCACTGCGTCGTCCGCGGTCGTGGCCGGCGAAATGGCCGCCGCCGCAAGCATTTCCTGGATGGCGCGCACATCGCTTCCTGGCCGGTCCCGATTGAGGATACCCAGCGCATCCGCGCTCACCTTCTCCGCGGTGGCGCGCAGGAAGTCCGCACGGGCGACGTTTCGTTGCTGCGTGACCTGGTACTGGGCGAAGGCCGCGAAGCCGAGGCTGAGCATCGCCACCACGGCGATGACCCCGATGATCGCGACCGCCCGCCGCAGCTTCCGCGAGTGGGCCCGCTCCTCCTCGGCCAGGGCTTCGGCGGCTTCCCGGCGTTCGCGCTCGACGCGCACCGCGTCGGCGGTCCGCTGGTCCTCGGCCTGCCGCGACGCCGCGAGGAATTCGCGCACGCCGGCCAGCCGCGCCTCGAATTGCGCTGACTCGGCGAGCCTTTCGGCGTCGGCCAGGCGCGTGCGGGCCAGCAGCCAGTCCGGGTTGCGGTGCGCCTGCCACCCGGCGGCGCTGCGTTCGATGTCGTGAACGTTCTTGAGGTCGTCGCGCTGCTCTTCCAGCCAGCCCCTCAGGTCGTCCCAATGCTCGAACAGGCTTTCCAGCGCAACCTCGACGACCACCCGGCCGCGCTCGTCGCGGTCGCGGACCAACAGCCGTCGTTGCACCATCGCGTCGATCAGCGGACGGGCCGCCTCCGGGAGCTCGGACTCCGGCGCCACCCGGCGCAGGGGACGGTTGTTCTCGATGTTGATGTTCACCAGGCTGGGGATGAACGCCGTGCGCAGCAGCGCCATGGCCCGCTCGCGTTCCGCGCCGTCGGCGGGCAGCACCTGGTTGATCTCGTTGTTGACGACGTCGCGCATCCCGCCCATGCGGCGGTAGTTGTCCAACGTGATCCGGCCGGTGTGGTGATAGCGCCGATACAGCCGGTCGAGGGTCAGCGCCAGCAGCGGCAGCGTGTCGGCGCCTTCGGCGTCGGTCATCAACTGCTGCACCAATTCGGCGTCGAAGCTCAGTGGCGCCTTCTCGCTGACGCGCCGGGCCGGCCCAGTGATCACTTCCTTGTGCTCGCTGGCCGGCATCGGCTTGAGTTCGTTGAACAGCACCGCACCTACCCCGCGCAGCGCGGGGTGGGTCTGCATCCGCTCGTAGCGATCGGTGCGGATGGTGGCCGCCACGATCAGCCCGACGTCCGCGGTGTTCATCTGGGTGAGCAGCCGCGCGACGAGCTCGAGGAACCGCGCGGCCTCGCTGCCGTCGCGCGCCGGGAACAGTTCCTCGGCCTGATCCAGCGGCAGGACGAGCGTCGGGGCGATCGTCTCCGGTGGATCAGTGAGGCGCTCGCCGGTGTCGTCGGCCTGCTCGGTGGGGTCGCGGCGCGCGGCCGCCGCGGCCCGCATGCGGGCGAACAATTCGCACAAGCGGGCGGCGTCGCCGGTCCTGCAGGCCTCCTCGATGTCGTCCAACGACGTGGCGGTCACTCGCAGTGCGCGGCGTCCGTGGTCGATCGCGGCGCTCAGGCCCTGCTCCCCGGTGATGGCGTGGCCCGCGCGCACGAGCCCGAGCACGGCGAAGTTGCCGTCGTCGCGCTGCAGCCTGGGGATCAGCCCCGCGCGCAGGAACGACGACTTCCCGCTGCCGGAGGGCCCCAGCACCACGAACATCGACTCGGGGCCGGGGAATCGGTCGGGTGTCGGAAATCGCATGTTGCGCAGCGCGTTCCGGCCCGCCGCGATCGCCGCGTCACGGCCGAAGAAGACCCCCGCATCGACGTCCTCGAACGGCTCCCAGCCGCGGTATGGGGCGCGCTGCGGATCGTGACGGGGTGGCCACTGGAACGAGTCCGGCCCGATTCCCGGCCCCTCGATCAGGCGGCAGATCCGGTGCAGGGCCGCGGTGTTGAACGACACCGGCGGTCCGTCGGGCACCGTCGGTGGGTCGGCGACGATGTCGATGGTCGTCTGCGGGCCTTCGCGGAACAGGTCGCAGCGCTGCCAGTGCGAGGTGATGTCTCCCTTGGATTCTCCGGCGCGGTGCCAATCCGCGTCGCTGACGTCCTCGAGCCGCGCGATCAGAATTCCCTTGCCCGTGCGGTCCGCCAGTTCGTATTCGATCAGGCATTCCTTCGAGGCGATCCAGTGCCGCGAAACCAAACACAGCAGCCATTCGCAGCCGGTGTTGCGCAGTAACAGCTCTTCCTTCCACTGGCGGCCCAGCTGCAACCCGGTCTCGCTGTCGATGTCCAGGAAAATCTCTGAGGCCAGCTCGGGACGGCGCTCGGTCAGCCATTGTTTGAGAGCCACCGTCTCCCGGTTGTTGAGGCCGGAATGGCTCATGAAGATACGTAGCATCCAGTCTCCGAGGCCGAAAGCGCGATCGGCCGCCAAGTTTGCCAGGTGGCAAGCCCATTCGGGGAGTTTTGTCGGCCTTCCGGCCCAAGCCGTCGCCCGGGAGCGCAAAATGGGCTCGTGTCCGCTCGAGATCGTCCGACGCGCCGGTGACACAACCTGTTGCCCCGTGGATAACGATCAGCGGGTTGGACGGCTCCGGCAAGACGACGTTGTTGCGGGCGTTGTGCGCGGAACTGGGCGGATTTCAGTTCCGCTTGCCCCACCACCCGTTCGTCCGCGAGTTACTCGATGTGTCCGGGGGTGGGTCCGCGTTCGGCGACGTCTACACGGACCGCTTGCTTTTCGCGACGGACGCCCGGCTCACCAACACCCTGATCCGATCGTGGCGGCGGACGCACCGACTGCTGCTGTCGCAGCGCGGCTGGATGGACAACTTCATCTTCGGGGCCGTACAGGGCGTCAGCTACGACGAGGCGGACGCGCTGTTGCGCACCTCGGAACTCGAACGTCCCTCCGCGATCGTCTACCTGACCGCCGAGCCGCGCGTCGCGTTCGACCGCATCTCGGCCGACGCCAACCGCGACAAGTACGAGACGCTGGACTTCATCACCGAGCAGCACCGGCAGACGCTGCGGTTCTATGAATCGGTCGGCACGGGCCTGCCGGCCCTGGCGGCGTTCGCGGGTATCCCCGCTATCGTGATCGACACCACCGCGAAGACCAGCGAGGTGGTACTGGCCGAAGCACGCGACTTCGTGACCCGCACCGCTCGGCCGCCCGCGCTGCCACACTGACCAGATGGCAAGGCGTGGTGACGACGACGTCGTACTGGTCGACATGGACGGGGTGCTGGCCGATTTCGACGCCGCGGTGCTCGATCAGCTTCCGCCTTCGACCACGCGGGTCGCCCGCACCAATTTCTACATCGCCGAGGACTACCCGCAGCACCTTGCGCACGTCCACTACATCACCAGCCACCCGGATTTCTTCCTCAATCTGCCGCTGGTCGACAACGCGCTGCAGGGGTGGCAACGCCTGCTCGACGCCGGATACCGGCCCCGGATTTGTTCGGCACCCCTGCGGCGAAACAGCCAGTCCGCGCCGAGCAAGCTCGCGTGGCTGCGGCGTCACTTCGTGCCGCGCTTCGGTGAAGTCGTGGTGAGCGAGGCGATCATCGATCAGGACAAGCACCGCTACAACGGTTTTGCCCTGATCGACGACCGGCCGGAGGTGGACACCAACGAAGGGCGGGCCACCTGGCGGCACGTCGTGTTCGATCGCCCCTACAACCAGTGGTCCAGCGCGGAATTCCGGATATGCGGTTGGGACGACCCCCGGCTCGAGGAGACGCTGGAAGCCGCGCGCTGAAACGGGCTGGTGCGTGGGATCGACGGTATCGGTGAGCCGTCGGAGAGCTCACGCGCCCCTGGACTCAGGCACTGCGGCCGTCGAGAACTCCGGACCCCGATAAACGGGCACCGGCCCCCGGTAGCGCCGGCTGAATTGGTCGGCGGGCACCGGCCACTCCTCACCTCTGTCGCCCTGGACCACGACGTCGCCGTCGGCGGCGATGACCGGCCCCTCGAGCGTGTAAACGGTCTCGCCGGGGCGCGCGGGCCGCGCCAGCACGGTGCCCCGGCGTTCCCATTGGTTTCGCCGCACGCGCCGATAGGACGCGCGGAAGATGTCATCGCGGACCGGCCACGCGTGCCCGTCGTCTCGTACCTCCCAGTCACCGGCCGACGCCGTGAGCGGTTGGCCTGAGGCGGTGGTGCAACTCCATTGCCGGCAATGGCGTTTCGCGGTGACGGTGCCCGCCCGTTCGTACGTCCGCCACATGGGCTGCGAGCGGTACCCGAGGTTCAGCAGCTCGATGAGCGTGCCGGCGAGGCTCTTCAGCGCCGCCGCTTTGAGCTCCGGGTCGACGACGGTGGCCTCCCAATCGGCGACCAGCTTTTCGTGCCGCTTGCGGGCGTCGTCTCGCGTGTCTCCTCGCGACCACCCGTGCTCGCGGAGGTAACGGCTCCAGTCCTCCCATTCCGCCTGGGCCATCGCGTGCGCCGCATCCGCGTCGAATCCGAGCCGCTGCAAGGTCGCCAGCGCGGCTTCGGAATCGGCGAGATTCTTCAGGGCGGCGCCTCTCAGCGCGGGGTCGGCAAGGACGGCGTCCCAGCTGTCCACCAGCTTTTCGTGCCGCTTCTTTTTGAAGCTGCGCCGCGACCCCCAGGTCCATCCGCGTTCGCGGAGGTAGCGGCTCCATCTCTCCCAATCACCCTGTGCCAGCGCGTAACTGGCGTCAGGGCTGTAGCCCAACCGCGCCAGTCGCTCGACCGCGGCCTCGGCCGCATCGGTAACCACAGCGCCATCCTGGACGGCGTCCAGCTCGGAGAGGCTTTCCGGGGAAATATGATCGCGCGAACCGTCGGCGGTGTTCCAGGTATGGCCCGCGATCTTTTCGACCATCCAGAGGGCGTTTCGCAGCTGACGCCGGTTGGAGCCCTGGTAGAAGCCGCTGAGCCGGTCCCAGGGCAGTGCCGGTGGGGTGGTGCGATCCCCCCGCGAGGAGGCGTATCGCTCGTGAATGAGCATGGCGGCGCGCTCGAAGTTGTCGTGGGCGTGACCGTCGGGCAGCGCCATGCCGAGCCGGTAGGTGCGCAGCTCGCACGCCACCGGCAGGCGTTCGGCGTCGATGCGAGCCGCCGGGTCGTACATGTAGATCGGCATGGTGGGATGGCTTGCCGCCAACCGGGTTCCCAGGATGGAGTCGGCCGCCGCGGTCGAGTCGACGACGATCACGGCCTTGTTGGAGTCCTCGCCGTCCGTCTGTGCGACGACCCTGCTGACGACCGCCAGGGACGGCTTGGCGGCGACCCGGTCGACGGGCAGCGGCCCGCCGCCGAATCCCCTCCGCTGGTGGCGCGCCTCGTGATCGCGCGCGTATTCGTCGGAGTCGGCCGCGATCAGCATCAGCGCCGGCAAATCGGGTTCGCCCTCGGGGGCGTGGAAGCGGTGTTCGGCATGCCGCAGGGCCAGCTCGGCACACAACGCGAGGGTCAGCTGCGAGCTGCCGCAGACGATGATGAGCCGAACCGCCTTGTTGCGCAGGATCTCTTCGACCAAGCGGCGAGCGGTCGCCTCGTACCTCGACACAGTGTCGGCGGCCCATAGGTGATCCGAGCCGCCACCGTGGTGTCCGAACTGTTGGGCGCGCCACGCCTCGGCGATCCAGGGGTCGTCGATCCGCACGATCAAGGGGATCCGCCGCCTGGTGGCGACGGGCGCCAGGCGCTGGCTGACGACCGACAGCCGCAAAAGATTTGTCGACGCATCGGCCGACAGCAGATACAGGCCGCTCAGCCGACGCCAAAATCTATGGCTGGCAAGCATTTCCGGCCGATCGAAGCTGACCTGCACGACGCGCGCGCCCAGCCTGCGCGACTCGGCGACACACGCCTTGTCCGGGTCGTCGGCCACGAGCACCAGCGCGCCGCGCGGGTGCAGCGTCCTCGCGATCGGGCCGATCATCGACGCCGAATCGTCGTCGAGGTCCACGACCACCGTCACCGACCGCGCCAGCGCGGCTCGCAGCCGGTCGGATTGCGCACGGAACGCCGCGGCGACCACGCCTACGATGCTGATGAAGATCGCCGCGACGATCGCCAGCCGCGCCACCTCCAGCGCGGTCGGCGTCGGTTTCGGGCACATCCCCGTGCCATCGAGGGATACGTCGCCGATGCCACCCTTCACCAGCGACGCCGTCCACAGCAACGGGCTGATGAGGGTCGGGTGGTCGTTGTTGGTGCATCTCCAGAACGAGCTCAAGGCCAGATACAGGCTGGTCGCGGTGAGTCCGACGACGATCATCACCGGCACCGCCGCCGACGAGCGACTCCGCCGCATCTGGTAGGTCAGGATGCACACCAGCGCGATGACCCCGCTTACGAGCACGACCGGCACCCAATCGCCGCCCTGGGCCAACCACTGCAGCCAGCGCGGCCACCGTCGTTGCCAGTGAGCGGCAAACACTCCCAGGCACGCAACGAGGCCCATGGCGACGAGCAGCAGCAACACCTGTGTGCAGCGCAAGATCTGGCCGCGCGCCCGCGCCAGACGCGAGCCGGCGGCCGGAACGCCACTCCCCCACAAGGTTTCGATCGGTAGGCCGCGGTCGCCTCGGCGTGACTGCAGCGTCATTCAGCCGGCCCGGGCCGCGCGCGTCGCCATCGGCTCATCGGCAAAGGATATCGACGCTCAGTTTGCCGCGCGGGATGTTCGCCTTCGCGGCCGGGGGTGTCTTGGCCAGCGGGTGATGCAACTGGCCGTTGATGTCACCGGCGGACCGGGGTGCCTTCAGGATTTCGACGCGCCCGCGCCTAACCGAGCCGGGCCATCCAGCCGTGGGTGTCGGCGAAGGTGCCCCGCTGGATCCCCGTCAGCGTGTCGCGCAGCGCCATCGTCACCTCACCGGGTTGGCCGTCGGCGATGGTGAATTCGCTGTCGCCGTACTTCACCCGCGACACCGGGGTGATGACGGCGGCGGTGCCGCACGCGAACACCTCGGTGATCTCGCCGGCGGCGGCCTTCTTCTGCCACTCGTCGATGTCGATCTTGCGTTCCTCGACGGCAAACCCGGCGTCAATTGCCAACTGCAGCAACGAATCCCGCGTGATGCCGGGCAACAGTGACCCGGACAGCTCCGGGGTGACCAGCCGTGCCGATCCGCCGCTGCCGAACACGAAGAAGAGGTTCATCCCGCCCATCTCTTCGATGAAGCGGCGTTCGACGCCGTCCAGCCATACCACCTGGTCGCAACCGTTTTCGGCGGCCTCGGCCTGGGCCAGCAGCGAGGCGGCGTAGTTGCCGCCGAACTTGGCGGCGCCGGTGCCGCCCGGGCTGGCCCGCACGTATTCCGTCGACAGCCACACGGTCACCGGGCTGATGCCGCCCTTGAAGTAGGCGCCGGCCGGCGACGCGATCAGCAGGTAGCGGTATTGCTTGGACGGCCGCACGCCCAGCCCCGGCTCGGTGGCGAAGATGAACGGCCGCAAATACAGCGCCTCTTCGCCGCCGGCCCGCGGCACCCAGGCCTTGTCGACGGCGACGAGCTGGCAAAGGGATTCGATGAACAGGTTTTCGGGCAGCTCGGGAATGGCCAGCCGCCGCGCCGACGACCGCAGCCGGGCGGCGTTGGCCTCGGCGCGGAACGACACGATCGAGCCGTCGGCCCAGCGGTAGGCCTTGAGGCCCTCGAAGACCTCCTGGGCGTAGTGCAACACGATCGCCGACGGGTCCAGTTCGATCGGGCCGTACGGGATTACGCGCGGGTTGTGCCAGCCGCGGCCCTCGGCGTAGTCGATCGACACCATGTGGTCGGTGAAGTACTTGCCGAAACCCGGGTCGGCCAGGATTGCTTCACGTTCGGCGTCGGTCGCCGGATTGGACGCGCGTAGAACCGTGAACTCGGGCGAGTCGCTGGTCATGAGGCCGATTCTATATCCGCGCGCCACCGGGTTTTTGCCATCGAACGTGCGCTAACGCGTTTTCACGGCGACGAACGGCGGCCGCACGACCTCGCATTCGGCGGCCCGGCCGCGGATGTCGACGGTGACCTGCTGACCGTCGTCGATTTCGGCGTCGGTGTCGATCAACGCCAGCGCGATGCCGACTTGCAGTGTCGGAGAAAACGTCCCGGACGTCGTGACCCCGACCGGCCGCTCCCCCGCCAGGACCGTTAGCCCGGGACGCAGCACGCCGCGCCCGACCAGCCGCAGCCCGCGCAGCAGCCGCCGCGGTCCCGCTTCTTTTTCGGCCAGCAGCGCCTCGCGGCCGAAGAACGCATCCTTTTTCCAGCCGATCGCCCAGCCGCACCGGGCCTGCAGCGGCGAGATCTCGAGCGAAAGTTCGTGCCCGTGCAGCGGATAGCCCATCTCGGTGCGCAGCGTGTCGCGGGCGCCCAGGCCGGCGGGCTCTCCCCCGGCGGCGCGCACCGCCGCGACCAGCCCGTCGAACACCACACCGGCGGAGTCCCACGGCGGCAGCAGCTCATAGCCGTGCTCCCCGGTGTATCCGGTGCGGCAGACGCGCACCGGCACCCCTGAGTATGAGGCGTCGGCGTACCCCATGTAATCCATGTCGGTCGGCAGGCCCAGCTCGCCGAGGACGTCCGCCGATCGCGGGCCCTGCACGGCCAGCACCGCGTAGGAGCGATGCTCGTTGGTGATGGTCAGGCCCTCCGGGGCGGCGGCCCGCAGCGCGTCGACCACCGCGGCGGTGTTCGCGGCGTTGGGCACCAGAAAGATTTCGTCGTCGCCGACGTAGTAGGCGATCAGGTCGTCGATGACGCCACCGGATTCGGTGCAGCACAAGGTGTATTGCGCTTTGCCCGGCCCGATGCGGCCCAGATCGTTGGTGAGCGCGGAGTTGACGAACGCGGCGGCACCCGGCCCGCGGACCAACGCCTTGCCCAGGTGGCTGACGTCGAACAGGCCCACCGCGTTGCGGGTGGCGTTGTGTTCGCTGACGGTGCCCGCATAGGACACCGGCATCAGCCAGCCGCCGAACTCCGCGAAGTTTGCGCCCAGTTCGCGATGGCGCTCCTCAAGCGGTCCCTTTTGCAATTCCGGCGCATCGGTCATGCGCCACTCCTCCTCATCGCTTCGCTCTGCATCGTCGCGGCCGGCTCACGGCGTCCCACCCTAATGCGCTCGAGTACTGGCACACTTGGGCAGGTGTCCGATCCGCTCGACTTTTCCGGGCTTGAGGCCGCGGGAATCGCCAACCCGCGGGAGCGGGCGGACCTGATCAAGTACCTGGGCGACCTGGGCTTCACCGCCGACGAGATGGTCGAGGCCGAGCGCCGCGGGCGGTTGTTCGGGCTGGCCGGCGACGTCCTGGCGTGGTCCGGACGCCCGATCTACACGCTGCAAACCGCGGCCGACGAGCTCGGCATCTCGGCCGACGACGTGGCGCACGCCTGGGCTTTGCTCGGGCTTACGGTCGCCGGCCCCGATGTTCCCGTGCTGAGTCAGGCCGACGTCGACGCCCTGTCGACGTGGCTCGCGCTCAAGGCCGTGGTCGGCGAGGACGGCGCGTTCGGCCTGCTGCGGGTGCTGGGCGCCGCGATGGCCCGTCTGGCGGAGGCGGAGGGAACGATGATCCGCGCCGGGACCCCCGACATCCAGATGAACTACACCCACGACGAGCTCGCCACGGCGCAGGCGTACCGCTCGGTCGCCGAGTTCATCCCCCGCATCGGGGCCCTGATCGACGTGGTTCACCGGCATCACCTGACCAGCGCCCGGACCTACTTCGAGCGCGTCCTGCTCGACACGTCGGCGAGCGTGGTGTGCGGCGTCGGGTTTGCCGATCTGTCCAGCTTCACCGCGCTGACGCAGGCGCTGACGCCCGCGCAGCTGTCCGACCTGCTCACCGAGTTCGGCGCCACCGTCGCCGACGTGGTGCACGCCGACGGCGGGCGGGTGGTGAAGTTCATCGGCGACGCGGTGATGTGGGTGTGCTCGTCACCCGAGGGGCTGGTCAAGGCGGCGCTGGACCTGGTCGACCACCCGCGGGCCCGGAAAGCCGATCTGCAGGTGCGCGCGGGCCTGGCGTACGGCGCGGTGCTGGCGATCAACGGCGACTACTTCGGCCTCCCGGTCAACCTGGCCGCCAGGCTTGTCGCCGCCGCGGCGCCGGGCCAGATCCTGGCCGCGGCCGAGCTGTACGAGAAGCTGCCCGACTGGCCCGCGGCCCCCCATGGCCCGTTGCTGCTCAAGGGCTTTGACGACCCGGTGATGGCCTTCGACCTGCATGGCGGGCACGCTGACGGGGAAAACCGCAGCGGTTGTGATTAGGGTGGTTTGCCGTGACCACCGAACCGGGCTACCAGGCCCCCTCCGTCAACGTCGCCGCAGCCCTGCCCAAACGCAGTGCGGGTTCCGCGGTATTGCTGGTGCCGGTCGTCTCGACCGGCGACGAGGACAGGCCGGGCGCGGTTGTCACCGCCGCCGAGCCGTTCCTGTCCGACGAGGCCGTGGCCGAGATCCAGGACGGCCTGCGGGCGCTGGAGGCCACCGGCGGCAGTGAGCAGGTGCACCGGCTGGTGGTGCCGTCGCTGCCGGTGTCCAGCGTGCTGACGATCGGCCTGGGCAAGCCACGCGACGAGTGGCCGGCCGACACGATCCGGCGCGCCGCCGGCGCGGCGGCGCGGTCGCTGGGCACCGCCGAGGCGGTGATCACCACGCTGGGTGAGCTGCCGGGCGAGGACGTCTGCTCCGCAGCCGTGGAGGGGCTGGTCTTGGGCAGCTACCGGTTCACCGAGTTCCGCAGCGAGAAGACCGCCCCCAAGGACAAGGGGCTGCGCAAGATCACGGTCCTGGCGACGGGCAAGGACGCCAAGAAGCAGGCGGCGCACGGCGCGGCCGTCGCCACCGCGGTCGCCACGGCCCGTGACCTGGTCAACACCCCGCCCAGTCACCTGTTCCCCGCCGAATTCGCCAAGCGCGCAAAGGCTTTGGGCGAGTCGGTCGGCCTCGAGGTGGAGGTGCTCGACGACAAGGCGCTGCAGAAGGGCGGCTACGGCGGGGTGATCGGCGTCGGGCAGGGCTCGTCGCGGCCGCCGCGGCTGGTGCGGCTCATCCATCGCGGCTCCAAGCTGGCCAAGAAATCAAAACAGGCGAAGCGGGTCGCGCTCGTCGGCAAGGGCGTCACGTTCGACACCGGCGGCATCTCGATCAAGCCGGCGGCGTCGATGCACTACATGACCTCCGACATGGGCGGCGCGGCCGCCGTCATCGCGACGGTCGCGCTGGCCGCGCAACAGCAGCTGCCCATCGACGTGATCGCCACGGTGCCGATGGCCGAGAACATGCCGTCGGCCACCGCGCAGCGCCCGGGCGACGTGCTGACGCAGTACGGCGGGATCACCGTCGAGGTGCAGAACACCGACGCCGAGGGCCGGCTCATCCTGGCCGACGCGATCGTGCGGGCGTGCGAGGACAACCCGGACTACCTCATCGAGACGTCCACGCTGACCGGCGCGCAGACGGTGGCGCTGGGCGCCCGGATCCCCGGGGTGATGGGCAGCGATGAGTTCCGCGACCGGGTGGCGGCGATCTCGCAGCGGGTGGGCGAGAACGGCTGGCCGATGCCGCTGCCCGACGAGCTCAAGGACGACCTGAAGTCCACCGTGGCCGACCTGTCCAACATCAGCGGCCAGCGCTTCGCCGGCATGCTGGTGGCCGGGGTGTTCCTGCGTGAGTTCGTCGCCGACGGCGTGGGCTGGGCGCACATCGACGTCGCTGGGCCGGCCTACAACACCGGCAGCCCGTGGGGATACACGCCCAAGGGCGGCACCGGCGTGCCGACGCGCACCATGTTCGCGGTGCTGGAGGACATAGCCGAGAACGGCTGAGGCTCATCTCCCGAGCGCCGCGCTGGCGTGGCGCTCGACGCCGAACGGCGCGCCAGCGTGACGCTCGCGGTGCGCCGGGCTATGCCGTCAGCCGCTTGAGGACCGCGCGGCCCAGCTTGCGGCGCGGCCAGCCCGTCACGCGGGCGGCGGCCAGCGCGGCGTTGGCGGCGTTGCGCCCGCAGGCGCCGTGCACGGATCCGCCCGGGGTGGCCGACGCGCTGCCAAGATACAGGCCCTCGACCGGGGTTTCGGCGCGGCCCATGCCGGGCGCCGGGCGAAAGATCACCATCTGTTGCAGCTGCGCCGTTCCCCCGTTGAGGGCACCCAAATGCAGGTTGGCGTCGCTGGCCTCCAGGTCCGACGGGCGCTGCACGAACCGGTCGATCACCGCCGCGCCGAAACCGGGGGCATGCTCCTCGATCACGTGGTCCATCGACTTGGCCAGCCGTTCGGCCGCGGCGTCGTC
>NZ_LZKE01000129.1:0-10536 GCF_001672675.1 Mycobacterium sp. E2327 | reverse complement strand
AGGTCACCAGGAACACCACCACGGTGTCCAGCAGCGTGGTGAGGCCCAACGTGAAGGCGAAGCCCCGCACCTGGCCGCTGGTCTACCTGGCGTCCCAGTCCACGACGCTGGCCAAGCCGGCGTACAACGGCCTGGGCGCCGTGCAGCAGGTCGCGCGGGAACGCCGGGCCGCGGCGGACGTGAAGACGGGACGGGGATAGCGCATGAGTGCCGCCAAGGATGCGACCGCGCTGACCGACAGCGCCCAGCTGCCGCACCACAGCTTCATTTCCCGGCTCTACACCGGCACGGGCGCGTTCGAGGTGATCGGGCGGCGCCGGCTGTGGTATGGGATCAGCGGCGCGATCGTCGCGGTGGCGCTGATCAGCATCGTGCTGCGCGGCTTCACCTTCGGGATCGACTTCAAGGGCGGCACGACCGTTTCGATGCCGCGGGGGACAGCGCAGACCGCGCAGGTGTCGGAGGTCTTCCGCAAGACCATCGGCAAGGACGCCGAGTCGGTGGTGATCGTCGGCAACGGCGCCTCGGCGACCGTGCAGATCCGCTCGGAGACGCTGACGAACGACCAGACCACCAAGCTGCGCAACGCCCTGTTCGACGCCTTCCAGCCGAAGGGCAACGACGGCAAGCCGAGCAAGCAGGCCATCAGCGACTCGGCGGTGTCGGAGACCTGGGGTGACCAGATCACCAAGAAGGCGCTGATCGCGCTGGTGGTGTTCCTGGCGCTGGTCAGCCTGTACATCACCATCCGCTACGAGCGCTACATGGCGATCTCGGCGCTGACCACCATGGTCTTCGACCTGACCGTGACCGCCGGCGTCTATTCACTGGTCGGCTTCGAGGTCAGCCCGGCGACGGTCATCGGGCTGCTGACCATCCTGGGTTTCTCGCTCTACGACACCGTCATCGTGTTCGACAAGGTCGAGGAGAACACCCGCGACTTCCAGCACACCAACCGGCGCACCTTCGCCGAGCACGCCAACCTGGCGATCAACCAGACGTTCATGCGCTCGATCAACACCAGCCTGATCAGCGTGCTGCCGGTGCTGGCGCTGATGGTCGTGGCGGTGTGGCTGCTGGGCGTCGGCACGCTGAAGGACCTGGCGCTGGTGCAGCTGGTCGGCATCGTGGTCGGCACCTACTCGTCGATCTTCTTCGCCACCCCGCTGCTGGTCACCCTGCGCGAACGCACCGAGCTGGTGCGCACCCACACCCGCCGGGTCCTCAAGCGGCGTGCGCGCTCCGACGAGTCGGCCGTCGAGATCTCCGAGTCCGCCGCCGAAGAGCCGACCGAGGCGACCGAGGCGACCGAGGAGGCCGAGGCTACCGAGGCGGACAAGGCCACCGAGGCCGCCGAGGCTTCCGCCAAACCCGCGCCGAGCAAGCCGGCCCCCGGCGCGCGCCCGGTGCGCCCCACCGGGACCCGGCGCCCGACCGGCAAGCGAAACGCGGGCCGGCGGTAGGCCACATGTTGCGGGCCGGCCGGGGGAACCTGAGGGGGACCGCGGCGGCTGCGTTGGCCGGCATGCTGCTGGCGGCGTTCGCGTTGGCCGGGTGTTCGGGCAGCGCCGCCTCGAACGTCGACTACGTGGTCGACGGCCCGCTGGTCAGCTACAACACCAACACCGTCGTCGGCGCCGCGTCGGCGGGCGCGCAGGCGTTCGCCCGCACGCTGACCGGCTTCGGCTATCACGGCCCCGACGGGCAGGTCGTCGCCGACCGCGACTTCGGCTCCGTCTCGGTCGTGGGCGGTTCGCCGCTGGTCCTCGACTACCAGATCGCCGACAACGCCGTCTACAGCGACGGCAAGCCGGTGACCTGCGACGACCTGGTGCTGGCGTGGGCGGCCCAGTCCGGCCGGTTCCCCGGCTTCGACGCCGCCAGCCAGGCCGGCTACGTCGACGTCGCCAACGTCGAGTGCATCCCGGGCCAGAAGAAGGCCCGGGTGTCCTTCGTCCCGGACCGCGCCGTCGTCGACTACGCCCAGCTGTTCGCCGCGACCACGATCATGCCGTCGCACGTGATCGCCGACCAGCTGAACGTGGACGTGACCGCGGCGCTGCTGAGCAACAACGGGCCCGTGGTGGCGCAGATCGCCAAGCTGTGGAACACCGGCTGGGACCTCAAGCCAGGTGTCGACCTCAAGCGCTTCCCGTCGTCGGGCCCGTACAAGATCGAGCGAATCCTGGACGGCGGCGCGGTGGTGCTCGTCGCCAACGACCGCTGGTGGGGGCCCAAGGCGGTGACCAAGCGCATCACCGTCTGGCCCCAGGGGCCCGACATCCAGGACCGGGTCAACAACCGCAGCGTCGACGTCGTCGACGTCGCGGCCGGTTCCTCCGGCGCGCTGGCCACCCCCGACAACTACGAGCGTTCCGATGCGCCGTCGGACGGCATCGAGCAGCTGATCTTCGCGCCGCAGGGACCGCTGGCGCAGCCCAAGGCCCGGCGCGCGTTCGCGTTGTGCACGCCGCGCGACACGATCGCGCACGACGCCGGGGTGCCGATCGCCAATTCCCGCCTGCAGCCCGCCACCGAGGACGCCATCGCGGCCGGTGAGGGCGCCGCCGAGGCCGGCCCGTTCGGCAAGGCCGACCCCGCCGCCGCCCGCGAGGCCCTCGGCGGCGCGCCCCAGCCGGTGCGGATCGGCTACCAGGGGCCCAACGCGCGGCTGGCGGTGACGGTCGGGTCGATCACCAAGTCGTGCGAGGCGGCCGGCATCACCGTCACCAGCGTCCCGCTGGACACCTCCGGACCCCAGGCGCTGCGGGACGGCAAGATCGACGTGCTGCTGGCGAGCACCGGCGGGGCCACCGGCAGCGGGTCGACCGGGTCGTCGGCGATGGACGCCTACGCGCTGCACAGCGGCAACGGCAACAATCTGTCGGGCTATAACAACCCCCAGGTCGACGGCGCGATCAGCGCGCTGGCGGTATCGGCCGACCCCGCCGAGCGGGTCCGGCTGCTGGCGCAGGCGGCCCCGCCGCTGTGGGCCGACATGCCGACCCTGCCGCTCTACCGGCAGCAGCGCACCCTGCTGACATCGAAGAAGATGTACGCCGTGAGCAGGAATCCGACCCGGTGGGGCGCCGGCTGGAACATGGATCGATGGGCGCTAGTCGAGTGACGCGTGTGCCGGTTTCCGACGTGATCGCGTCGCTGACGCGGGACGTCGCCGACTTTCCGCAGCCCGGCGTGCAGTTCAAGGACCTCACCCCGCTGTTCGCCGACCGGGACGGGATGAACGCGGTCGTCGACGCGCTGGCCGAGATCGCGTCCGCCGCCGACCTGGTGGCCGGCATCGACTCCCGCGGGTTCCTGGTCGCCGCGGCCGTCGCCGGCCGGCTGGGCACCGGTGTGCTGGCCATCCGCAAGGCCGGCAAGCTGCCGCCGCCGGTGCACGCCGAGCGCTACGACCTGGAATACGGCAGCGCCACCCTGGAGATCCCGGCCGACGGGATCGATCTGCGCGGCCGCGACGTTGTCGTCATCGACGACGTGCTGGCCACCGGCGGCACTCTCGGCGCGGCCGCCCGGCTGTTGAAGCGCGCCGGCGCGCATGTGACCGCGGCCGCGGTGGTGGTGGAACTCGTCGCGCTGGGCGGTCGCCAGGCCGTCGCTCCGCTGCCGGTGTACAGCCTGAGCCGAGCCTAACCCGGGGATATAAGCGATATCCTCGACCTCGGAGGTGACAATCGTGGCGGACGACCAGAGCACGACGCAGGCTGTCGCGCCGCCGATCGAAGAGACGCCGGTCGTCGAGCCATCGGAGGCGCCGACCGAGACGCTGAAGACCTCCAGCAGCGCCTCGCGCCGGGTGCGCGCCCGGCTGGCGCGGCGGATGACCGCCCAGCGCAGCGCGCTGAACCCCGTGCTCGAGCCGCTGGTGGCGGTGCACCGGGAGATCTATCCCAAGGCCAACCTGCAGCTGCTGCAGCGCGCGTTCGAGGTCGCCGACGAGCGGCACGCCACGCAGTTGCGCCACTCCGGTGACCCCTACATCACCCACCCGCTGGCCGTCGCCAACATCCTGGCCGAATTGGGCATGGACACCACCACTTTGGTGGCCGCGCTGCTGCACGACACGGTCGAGGACACCGGCTACACGCTGGAGCAGCTGTCGGAGGAGTTCGGCGAAGAGGTGGGCCACCTCGTCGACGGCGTGACCAAGCTGGACCGCGTCGTGCTGGGCAGCGCTGCCGAGGGCGAGACCATCCGCAAGATGATCACCGCCATGGCCCGCGACCCACGGGTGCTGGTGATCAAGGTCGCCGACCGGCTGCACAACATGCGCACCATGCGCTTCCTGCCGCCGGAGAAGCAGGCCCGCAAGGCCCGCGAGACCCTGGAAGTCATTGCGCCCCTTGCCCATCGGCTGGGCATGGCCAGCGTCAAGTGGGAGCTGGAAGACCTGTCGTTCGCGATCCTGCACCCCAAGAAGTACGAGGAGATCGTGCGGCTGGTCGCCGGGCGCGCGCCGTCGCGCGACACCTACCTGGCCAAGGTCCGCACCGAGATCGTCAACACGCTGGGTGCGTCGAAGATCAAGGCGACCGTCGAGGGCCGCCCCAAGCACTACTGGTCGATCTATCAGAAGATGATCGTCAAGGGCCGCGACTTCGACGACATCCACGACCTGGTCGGCATCCGCATCCTGTGCGACGAGATCCGCGACTGCTACGCGGCCGTCGGCGTGGTCCACTCGCTGTGGCAGCCGATGGCGGGCCGGTTCAAGGACTACATCGCCCAGCCGCGCTACGGGGTGTACCAGTCGCTGCACACCACCGTCGTCGGGCCGGAGGGCAAGCCGCTGGAGGTGCAGATCCGCACCCGCGACATGCACCGCACCGCCGAGTACGGCATCGCCGCGCACTGGCGCTACAAGGAAGCCAAGGGCCGCAACGGGCTTCCGCATCCGCACGCCGCCGCCGAGATCGACGACATGGCCTGGATGCGCCAGCTGCTCGACTGGCAACGGGAGGCCGCCGACCCGGGCGAGTTCCTGGAGTCGCTGCGCTATGACCTTGCCGTCCAGGAGATCTTCGTCTTCACGCCCAAGGGCGACGTCATCACGCTGCCGACCGGGTCGACGCCGGTGGACTTCGCGTACGCCGTGCACACCGAGGTCGGGCACCGCTGCATCGGCGCCCGGGTCAACGGCCGGCTGGTGGCGCTGGAACGCAAGCTCGAAAACGGCGAAGTCGTCGAGGTTTTCACGTCCAAGGCGCCCAACGCGGGGCCGTCGCGGGACTGGCAGCAGTTCGTGGTGTCCCCGCGCGCGAAGACGAAGATCCGCCAGTGGTTCGCCAAGGAGCGCCGCGAGGAGGCGCTCGAGGCCGGCAAGGACGCGATGGCGCGCGAGGTGCGCCGCGGCGGACTTCCGTTGCAGCGCTTGGTAAATGGCGAGTCGATGGCCGCGGTGGCCCGCGAGCTGCACTACGCCGACGTGTCCGCGCTGTACACCGCGATCGGTGAGGGGCATGTGTCCGCGCGCCACGTCGTGCAGCGGCTGCTGGCCGAGCTCGGCGGCATCGACCAGGCCGAGGAGGAACTCGCCGAGCGGTCCACGCCGACCACCATGCTGCGCCGCCCGCGCAGCAGCGACGACGTCGGCGTCTCCGTACCCGGCGCACCCGGCGTGCTGACCAAGCTGGCCAAGTGCTGCACGCCGGTGCCCGGCGACCAGATCATGGGGTTCGTCACCCGCGGCGGCGGGGTCAGCGTGCACCGCACCGACTGCACCAATGCCGCGTCGCTGCAACAGCAGGCCGAGCGCATCATCGAGGTGCTCTGGGCACCGTCGGCGTCGTCGGTGTTCCTGGTGGCCATCCAGGTCGAGGCGCTCGACCGGCACCGGCTGCTCTCGGACATCACCCGGGTGCTCGCCGACGAGAAGGTCAACATCCTCTCGGCGTCGGTCACCACATCCGGTGACCGGGTGGCGATCAGCCGGTTCACCTTCGAGATGGGCGACCCCAAGCATTTGGGCCACCTGCTCAACGTCGTTCGCAACGTCGAGGGCGTGTACGACGTTTATCGCGTGACTTCCGCTGCTTAAAGCGGCTTAGCGCCGACTGGCCGCGCGCTTGCGTTGCGCCGGCACGTGCACGACCGTGGTGTCGGACTGGTGCTGGTCCTCCAACACGATGACGCCTTCGGCGTCGCTGCCCACCGGTTTGGCCGCCCCCTCGAGCACCTCGCCGACGACGCGAACCGCCTTGGGCAGCGCGGTGTTCGTCAACACCTTGAAGAGCGGGACCGCCGCGATGAACAGCGCCAGCGGCGGCTCGATCAGGCCCATCCCGGTGGCCACCACCAGGCCGCCGAAGTAGCCGATCGACCGTGGCACGTCGACTTCGACTGTGCCCACCTGAACCTCCAACACGTTTTCCGGTGCACCGAACCGGATCTCCACGGCGCTGCTGGTGGCCATCACACCCTCCTGATACGCATGCCGAAAGTCTTCGGGTACCCCCTGCGGTCGCGCCTAGCCCACTCGCGCGGAATTGAGCGTGTTGTTCGCCGCCAAACGCCCCTATTCTTGGCGGATCGGGGTTTGGCCGCGATAGGTGGTACTGGCATGACGGCGGCGGGGTTGGCTTGCGGCGCGTGCGGTATCGAATTGCCGCCGAATTCGAAATTTTGCAATGCGTGCGGGTCTCCGGTCGCGGTGCCCGACACAACGGCGGAATACAAGCAGGTGACGGTGCTGTTCGCCGACATGGTGCGCTCGATGGACATCGCGACCGCGCTGGACATGGAGCGGTGGCGCGAGATCATGACCGAAGCCGTCGAGCGGTCGGCCGCGGCGGTGCGCCGCTACGGCGGCACGGTCGAATACTACGGTGACGGGCTGATGGCCCTGTTCGGAGCGCCAGTTGCGTTGGAGGATCACGCTTTTCGGGCGTGTCTGGCGGCGCTGGCGATCCAGGACGAGGTGAACCGGCTGGCGGAGGAGGTGGCCCGCCGCGATGGCGTGCCGTTGCGGTTGCGGGTGGGCCTGAATTCGGGACGGGTGATCGCCGGTGAGATCGGCCCGGGGTCGCCGAGGTACGCCGCGACCGGACAGCCGGTCGGGTTCGCCGAGCGGATGCAGTCGGTGGCGCCGCCAGGCGGGGTGATGCTGTCGGAGTCGACGGCACGGCTGGTCGAGCATGCCGCCACGCTGACCGAACCCGAATGGGTGCACGTCAAGGGCATCGACCAACCGGTGCGCGCGCGCCGGCTGATCGGAATCGGTCCGCGGCATGGGCCGGTCGGACGCGCCGAGGCAAGGCTGGTCGGTCGCAGCCGGGAAATGGCGGCTCTGGGCGCGCTGGTGGACCGCGCGATCAGCGGCCATGGCGGCGTGGTGGCTGTCGTGGGGCCGCCGGGCATCGGCAAGAGCCGGACGGCCCGCGAGACCGCGGCCGTGGCAGCCGGTCGAGGTGTCGAGGTGTTTTGGACCTACTGCGAATCCCACGCCGGTGATATTCCCTTCCGTGTGGTGGCCCAGTTGCTGCGCTCGCGCACCGGCGTGGCCGACCTCGGCGCCGAAGCCGCCCGCGCCCGGGTGCGGGAGCAGCTGCCGAACGCCGACCCCCAGGATCTGCTGCTGCTTGAGGATCTGCTCGGCATCGCCGATCCGGAGGTGCCGCTGCCCGCCATCGGCCCGGATGCGCGGCGCCGCCGGTTGACCGCCCTGATCAACGCCGCGTCGCTGGCCAGCACGCGACCGGCGCTGTTGATCATCGAGGATGCCCAGTGGATCGACACGGTCAGCGAGTCGATGCTGGCCGACTTCCTCACGGTCATCCCGAAAACCTCGTCGATGGTGTTGCTCACCGCCCGCCCCGAGTACCAGGGCGCCTTGACGCGGGTGCCCGCCGCGCAGACGATAACGCTTGCCCCCCTTGGTGATTCGGATACCGCAGCACTGATCGGTGAGTTGCTGGGCTCGGATCCGTCGGTCGGCGAGCTAGCGGATGCGCTCGCGGAACGGGCCGCCGGGAACCCGTTTTTCGCCGAGGAGATGGTGCGCGAGTTGGCCCAAAGCGGGGCGTTGGCAGGCGAGCGTGGTGGCTACGTGCGCCAGGTCGACGTGGCCGAGGTGAGCGTGCCGGCCACGGTACACACGGCCATCGAGGCGCGCATCGACCGCATGAGCACACCGGCCAAACGGACGGTCTACGCGGCGTCAGTGATCGGGGCACGCTTCGCGGCGGACCTGCTCGACGCGTTGGGCATCGACGCGGTGCTCGACGAGCCGCTAGGCGCGGAGCTCATCGATCAGGTACGGCTCACCCCAACCGCCGAGTACGCTTTCCGCCACCCGCTGGTCCGTGCGGTGGCCTACGAATCACAGCTCAAATCGGACCGTGCCGAGTTGCACCGGCGCGTCGCGGCCGCCATCGAATCAGGCGACCGCGCCGCCACCGAGGAAAATGCCGCCCTGATCGCCGAACACTTGGAGGCCGCCGGCGATGCGCATGCCGCCTACGGTTGGCACATGCGCGCCGCAGCCTGGGCGACCAACCGCGACTTCGCATCTGCGTGGCTGAGTTGGCAGCGTGCCCAACGGGTCGCCGACGCACTGCCCGCCGAGGACCCCAACCGGGTGGCGATGCGCATCGCCCCGCGCACCATGTTGTGCGGGATCGCCTTCCGAGTCCACGAGCGGGTTGCCGGGGACCGGTTTGACGAATTACGGGAGTTGTGCACCGCCGCCGGGGACAAGGCGTCGCTGGCCATCGGGATGGCCGGGCTGGTGGTCGATTACGGGTTTCAGAACCGGGTGCGCGAGGCGTCGCGGCTGGCATCCGAACAGATGGCCCTTATGGAATCCATCGGCGATCCGACCCTCATGGTGGGGCTGTCTCCATTAGCGATCTACGCCAAGGCGGAGACCGCCGAGTTCAGTGACATGCTGCGCTGGTCGCAGCGGGTCATCGAGCTGGCCGACAATGACCCGTTGAAAGGCAATTTCATAGTTGGGTCCCCGTTGGCGATCGCTTTCATTGCGCGAAGTCGTGCTCGGTGTTTACTGGGTCTTCCCGGGTGGCGCGACGACCAGCGGCAGGCCGTGGCTCTGGGCCGCAGCGCCGACCCTGCGTCCTATGCGTGGGTTGTCTGCTGGCTCTACTTCGGCGGGATACCGTACGGCGTGGACCTGCCCGACGATCGGGCGGTGCGCGAGATCGAGAATGCCCTGCAGGATGTCGAACGATCAGGTGATGACATCGCGGTGGCCCAAGCCCGGCAAACGCTGGGCATGGCGCTGGTGCACCGCCACCCGGCCGCCGAGCGTGCTCGGGGACACAAGCTGCTGACCGAGGTCAGCGAGATGGTCCAACGCACGGGATCGGGCATAGCGGTGCTACAGGTCCTCAATCTCTACTCGGCACGGGAGAGGGCTCGAGGTGGAGATCGCGATGGGGCCATCGTGTTGATGCGCGCCACCGCCGACCATACGTTCCGCGAGGGGCAGCTGCTGATTTACAGCATTCCCGCGACGGGCGTTCTGGTGGAGACGCTGCTCGACCGCGGGACCGACGCCGACCTGGCCGAAGCCGAGACCGCGGTCGAGCGTTTGGCGGCTGCGCCAGCCGATGACGGACTGGTGATACGCGACGTCTGGCTGCTGCGGCTGCGCGCGCTGCTGGCCCGCGCTCGCGGCGACGATTTCGCCTACCGCAGTTACCGGGATCGCTATCGCGCCATGGCGGAATCGCTTGGCTACGAAGGCCACATCGCCTGGGCTCAGAAGATGTGCGGCTAGGGCAAGCCGTTCAGCCCGGGTGCGCCGAGCAGCGTGATGGTGCCGCCGGTGCCGGGGGTGCCCGCGGTCGTGCCAAGCCCGGCGTTGCCGCCGTTGCCGCCGGCGCCGAGGATCGCTACGGCGTTGCCGCCGTTGCCGCCGTTGCCGCCGGTCGTCGCGCCGTCTCCGCCGGCGCCGCCGGGACCGCCGCCGCCCACGAGTAGTGGACCGGCCTGGCCGCCGGCCCCGCCGGCCCCGCCGGCCCCGGTCGAGCTGAATCCGCCGACCCCGCCGGCCCCGCCGGGCCCCAGAAGCATGCCGGCGCTGCCGCCGGCCCCCCCGGCACCGCCGGTGCCGGTTGAGCTGTCTCCGCCGGCGCCGCCGGCGCCGCCGCCGTTGCCGATCAGGGCCCCATTGCCGCCGGTCCCGCCGCCGCCCCCGCCGGTCGCGCCGAATCCCCCGGCCCCGCCGTCCCCGCCGGCGCCTGTCAGCAGGCCGGCGTTCCCGCCGGTTCCGCCGGCTCCGCCGGTGCCGGCCGCGCTGGCCCCGCCGTCCCCGCCGGCGCCGGCATGGCCGAAGAGCGGGCTGGCGTAGCCGCCCGGCCCGCCGGCGCCGCCGCTGCCGGTGCCGTATCCGCCCACGCCACCGGCCCCTCCGCCCGCAGTGATCAGCCCGCCGATCAGACCACCGGTCCCGCCGGCCCCGCCGGCCCCGCCGACCCCCCCGGGGGCGGGGGCGCCGGCGGCGCCCGCGGTTAGCCCCACACCCGTACCGGCGGGGGGGGCGGGGCCGGCGGCAAT
>NZ_LZKE01000128.1:0-32068 GCF_001672675.1 Mycobacterium sp. E2327 | reverse complement strand
GGGTGGCCTCGTGCTGCGGGGTCGGCGGCACCAGGAGGTAGGGCGTGCCCGCGAAGCCGACCAGTCCCAGGTTGATGCCCGGCGTCAGTTGGCTGGCGAACTGGCTGGCCGCCTGCTCGGCCGCCTTGAGCCGGTTGGGGGCGACGTCGGTGGACGCCATGGACTCCGAGACGTCGATGACCAGCACCACGACCGCGCGGTTGAGCGGAATCCGGATGTCCGACGTCGGCCCGGCCATGGCCGTGGTCAACAGCACCAGCGACGCGGCGAGCAGGATCGTCGGCACGTGCCGCCACCGGCCCGAGCGCAGCGGCGCGACCCGCTCCAGCACCTCCATGTTGGCGAACCGCAGCACCCGACGCCGACGGGCGAACTGCACCACGACGTAGATCCCGGTCAGCAGCGCCACGGCCAGCAGGAACAGGAAGAACCAGGCGTTCTGGAACCCCGTCAGCGACACCGGTCCCAGCAGCGGCAGCTTCATGTCCAGCCACCCTATTCGTCAAACGACGCGGCTGCATGGAGGCCGCATGGACGCTAGCCGGCGACCAGATCCCGGCGCTGGGTGAACTTGATGTCCAGGCTGCGCAGGTGGGTCTGTAGCCCGGCGTCCTGGATCGGGATCAGGTGGGCGGGCGTGTCCGTCTCGTTGTAGTGGGCGTGCCACATGCCCGGCGGGGTGGTGAAGGCGCCGCCGGCCTGCCACTCCACCCGGATCGGGTCGACGATGTCGCCGCGCTCGTCGAGGCGGGTGCCCAGCAGGGTGTAGCAGCCGCTCGGGGGCGCGTCGAGGATCAAGTCCAGCGCGACCGACTGGTGCCGGTGTGGGCGCTGCTCCTGTTGCGGCGGCAGCACGCCGAACATCGCCCACAGCACGTGGGTGATGGTCATCGTCTGCTCTTGGTTGGCGTTGGCAAGCAGCACGCTGACCCGGCTCTTCTCGTTGGCGCCCGGCCGGGCGGCGATCTCCTCCAGCTTGGCCACCGCGTCGGACCGGCAGAACTTGGTGGGACGGAACCGCGGCTGGGTGGCCGAAACGCCGAGGTAGCGCAGCAGCGGCTCGTCGTGCACCCAGTACATGACGGTCTCGGCGTCGGCGTAGAACACCGAATCGTTGCCGGCGGGCAGCGTCAGGAAGTCACCCTTCTCCCACTTGACGAGCCGGCCGTTGATCGCCGCGAAGCCCCGCCCGTACAGGACGTAGTACAGCTGCGAGGTGGCGTTCGGGCAGGCGTCGATCTGCTCGCCGGCGCGGATGCGGACGAAGTTGGCCAGCAGGGCGGGGCTGGTCGCCGGTCCGGTGTCGATGCCGAGCTGCCCGGACAGGTCCAGCGGGAACACGCCCGTCGGACGGTCGAGGTAGATCTCCGGACCGAAGCGGGTAATCGGAACCTGCGGGGCATGTCCGGACCCGATCGGGTTGGCGGCCTTCGAGTATTCGAAATAACAGGCGTCGTCGGCCCAGTCTTCGAACCTGCCCTCGAAGCCGAACTCGGCGACGTTCGTCATGGGCGCGGGGACGGTCGGGTCCAGGTTTGGGACCACCGATTGGTCTGTTCCCAAGGTCGACATGGCAGAAATCCTCCGGCTAAGGTGCGTCTTGTACCTCTAACGTATCTCTCTTGTATCTCAGCGGTCAAGCGAGGGCCGGCGGTGTTCGTTTGGTGTACCTTCATGGGACACATCTGGGATACGACTTAGCCGCAAGAAAGTTAGCTGCAAGAAAGGCCTCGAGGAAGGCATCGTGCTGTGAACAACCCGCGCGCCGGCACGGCCAAGGACCGCGCGCTCGAGTACGTCAAGGCGCAGGTGCTCACCGGCCAGTTTCCGGGCGGGGAGTTGATCAGCGAGGGCGACGTCGCCGCCGCGCTGGGCATGTCGCGGACCCCGGTCCGCGAGGCGTTCCTCCGGCTGGAGGCCGAAGGCCTGCTGCGGTTGTTTCCGCAGCGTGGGGCCCTCGTCGTCCCGGTGTCCCCCGACGAGGCCCGTTCCGTGATCGAGGCGCGGCTGATCCTGGAACAGTTCGCGACGACGAAGGTGGTGGCGCGCGGCCCCGCCGCCCGCGCCGCGGTGTACGAGCGGCTGTCGGGCGAGCTGAAGCGGCAACACGACGCCGCCACGGCCGGCGACTGGCGCGAATTCCTGGACGCCGACCGCGCCTTTCACACGGTCACGCTGGAGGAATCCGGCAACGCCATCTTGGCCGGGTTCTACTCGTCGCTGCGGGACCGCCAGATGCGGATGATCGGCGAATCGGCGTTCGGCGACCCGGGCCGGATGGCGACGATCATGGACGAGCACCGCGTCATCGCCGAGGCGCTGCGCGACGGCGACCTGCCGAGCGCGCTGAGCGCCGTGCGCACGCACCTGGCCAGCACCGTGCGGGCGATCGGCATCGCCGTCGATCCGCTGTCGGTGTAGCCCTACAGCGTCAGGACGCCGTCGCCGGCGGCGATCTGGTCGCGCGCTTCGGCTCGGGCGCGCCGCACGGCGTACCAGGAGCCCTGGCTCAGCAGCAACGCGTCGGTGCCGTCGTTCGGGACGGCTATCAGCCGGTGGCGCCGCGCGCCGAGCAGGCTAGCCAGCAGGGAGATCGGGGAGAGCGCGACGGCGACGCATCCCTCCAGCAACCACGCGACGGCGGCCCACACCCTCCACAGGAACCAGTTCCACAGCAGGTCGAAGACGAATTCCAAGACGACGTCGAGCACACCGTCGCCGGACCCGCCAGACGTGTCGTCCGAGCGCCAGTCGTGCCATTGCGGCGTCCAGAACAGGAACAGGTTCGGCTGGATCTGCATGGTGTACCTGGTCGGCGGCCGATCGCCCGGCGCGGGCTCGGGTGGCGAACCCCCGGGTCCCGCGACCTGCCGCGCGACCGAGTCGAGGAACGCGTCGACCTCGTCCTGGTGGTATCCGCGCTTTCCGATGGGCGGCTTGGCGAAGGTGACGTCGCGGATCTGCTCAACCGTGAGCCCCCCGCGCCCCGGATCCCGCAACGCCGCCTCCAGCCAGTCGAGAAACGCGTCGACCTGGTCCTCGTTGTAACCGCGTTTACCCATGGGTGGCGGACCGAAGGCGACGTTGCGCACCTGCTCGGGATCCATGAGCAGAGTTTGTACCGCATCGAATTGTGTTACAAGCCGGGTGGTTCAGGGAACCCGCATTCCAAGACGGTGCCCGCAAGGGGCGCCGTAAAGACAACAGGAGCTGCAATGATCGGATCAATCATCCTGGCCATCATCGTGGGCGCGGTCATCGGTTTGGTGGCACGCCTGGTTATGCCGGGCAAACAGAACATCGGCATGATCATGACGGTCGTCCTCGGCGCCGTCGGTGGTCTGATCGGCTCGGCCGTGGCCGCGCAGTTCGGATACCACAACGCCAACGGCGGCATCGCCTGGATTCCGTTCTTCGTCGGCGTCGCCGCCGCCGTCGTCCTGATCGCGATCTGGGAGGCCGTGACGGGCCGTCGCCACCGCACCGGGTTGCCCCGCTAGCCGGCGCTAACCGATCAACACCGCGTACCGCGGTTTGATCACCTCGTCGATGATCGCCAGCCGCTCGTCGAAGGGGATGAACGCGGACTTCATCGCGTTGATGGTGAACCGCTCCAGATCACTCCATCCATAACCGAAAGCCTCGATGAGCCTCGACATTTCGAGGCTCATCGTGGTGTCGCTCATCAGTCGGTTGTCGGTGTTGACGGTAACCCGGAAGCGGGTGCGGGCCAGCAGATCGAACGGGTGCTCGGCGATGCTCTTGACGGCGCCCGTCTGCACGTTCGAACTGGGGCACAGCTCGAGCGGAATTCGCTTGTCGCGCAAGATGGATGCCTGCTGACCCAGCCGGACGCGGCCGTCCTCGAGGACCTCGATGTCGTCGACGATGCGCACCCCGTGGCCGAGCCGGTCGGCGCCGCAGAACGCGATCGCCTCGTGAATGGACGGCAACCCGAACGCCTCACCGGCGTGAATGGTGAAGCGCGCGTTGTGGTCTCGCATGTACTCGAAGGCGTCCAGGTGCCGGGTCGGCGGGTTGCCGGCCTCGGCGCCGGCGATGTCGAACCCCACCACGCCCTTGTCCCGGAACCGGATTGCCAGCTCGGCGATCTCGCGGGACACCGCGGCGTGGCGCATCGCGGTGACCAGCAGCCGCACCTTGATCTGCCGGCCCGCCGCCGCGCAGGCCTTCTCGCCGGCGGCGAAACCCTCCAGCACGGCGTCGACGATCTCGTCGAAGGACAGCCCGCGGTCGATGTGCAGTTCGGGGGCGAAGCGCACCTCGGCGTAGACGACGGAATCCTCCGCCAGGTCCTCCACGCATTCGTAGGCGACGCGGTACAGGGCATCGGGGGTCTGCATCACCGCCACGGTGTGCGAGAACGGTTCCAGGTAGCGCTCCAGCGAGCCGCTGTGCGACCGGGTGCGAAACCACTTCGCCAGCTCGTCGACGTCGGTGGCGGGCAGCCCGTCGTAGCCGGTCTGGCCGGCGATGTCGATCACGGTCGACGGCCGCAGCCCGCCGTCGAGGTGATCGTGCAGCAGGGCCTTGGGCGCCTTTTTGATCTGGTTCAGTTCGATCACTGGGCGATCCGATCGATGATCAGCGGCCGGGAAACCGGCGGCGTGTCCTCGACGCTGTAGCCGCCGGCCAGCTCGGCCAGCGCGGCGTCGAAGCGTTCGGGGGTGTCGGTGTAGAGGGTGAACAGCGGCTCGCCGGCCGCGACGGGCTCCCGGGGGCGACGGTGGATCCTGATGCCCGCGCCCAACTGCACCGGATGGCCCGGACGGGACCTGCCCGCGCCGAGCCGCCAACTTGCCAGCCCCACTGCCATCGCGTCGATATCGCCCATTGTGCCGCCCCGGTGCGCGGTCACGGTCTCGGAACACGAACCGATCGGCAACGGTACCGACAAGTCGCCGCCCTGGGCCGCGACGAGCCGGCGAAAGCGGTCCATCGCGGTGCCGTCACGCAGCGTGCGGGCGGGATCGACCTCGCCGAGGCCGGCGAGGTCGAGCATCTCGGCGGCCAGCCGCAGCGTCAGCTCCACCACGTCGGGCGGCCCGCCGCCGGCCAGCACCTCCAGCGACTCGGCGACCTCGAGCGCGTTGCCGACCGTCGAGCCCAGCGGGCGGTTCATGTCCGTCAGCAGCGCGCGGGTGGGCACCCCGTGCGCCGCGCCCAGCTCGACCATTGTGTGGGCCAGCTCCCGGCTGGCCGCCTCCGAGCTCATCAGCGCCCCGGATCCGACCTTCACGTCGAGCACCAGCGCGCCCGCGCCCTCGGCCAGTTTCTTGCTCATCACCGAGCTGGCGATCAGCGGCAGCGACTCGACGGTGCCGGTGACGTCGCGCAGCGCGTAGAGCTTGGCGTCGGCCGGGGCCAGCTCGCCGGCGGCGAAGATCGCGGCGCCGACGTCGCGGAGCTGTTCTGCGATCCGCCGGGTGGACAGCTGGGCGGTGAACCCGGCGATGGATTCCAGCTTGTCCAGGGTGCCGCCGGTGTGCCCGAGCCCGCGGCCCGACGCCTGGGGCACGGCCGCCCCGCAGGCGGCGACGACGGGCACCAACGGCAGGGTGATCTTGTCCCCGACGCCGCCGGTCGAGTGCTTGTCGACGGTCGGGATGCCCAGGTCGCCGAAGTCCAGCCGCGCCCCGGAGGCCAGCATGGCCGCCGTCCACCTGGCGATCTCGCCGCGGTCCATGCCGCGCCACACGATCGCCATCAGCAGCGCCGACATCTGCTCGTCGGCGACGCGGCCGTGCGTGTACGCGTCGATGACCCAGTCGATGGCGGCGTCGGACAGCCGCCCGCCGTCGCGTTTGGTCCGGATCACCGTCGGCGCGTCGAATTCCAAGTCGCTCAAGGCAGTTCCCGCGGCAGGTCGGCGGTGAAGGCGTCGGGCAACAGCTCGCCGAGGCGGCGCGGCCCGGCGGGATGGTCGACCAGCAACTCCGGCCCGCCGTGTTCGAGCAGCAGCTGACGGCATCGCCCGCACGGCATCAGGGCGGCCCCCCGGGCGTCCACGCACGCCAGCGCGACCGGCCGGCCGCCGCCGGTGGCGTGCAGGGCGCTCACCACCCCGCACTCGGCACAGAGACCAAGGCCATATGAGATGTTCTCCACATTGCACCCGGTGATCACCCGGCCGTCGTCGACCAGCGCGGCCGCGCCCACGGCGAACCGAGAGTAGGGCGCGTAGGCCCCCGCCGCGGCCCGGATCGCGTTGTCGCGCAGCGCTTTCCAATCGACATCAGGCATATCCACTCCGCTCGCCGACGGGCCGATACAAGACAGCCAGACTAACCCTGACACGACACTTCGCCTGGCGGCTGTACGGCCCGGCCTGCCAGCTGGCAGGGTTAGGCTGACTTGTCCGGCTTACTGTTCTATTAAGGCGGTGGGGACTTGGTGAGCACTGCCGCCGCGCGCAAGCGGCGACCACCCCGGACCCTGTATCGGGGCGACCCCGGCATGTGGGCGTGGGTGCTGCACCGCATCAGCGGCGCGACGATCTTCTTCTTCCTGTTCGTCCACGTGCTGGACGCCGCGATGTTGCGGGTGAGCCCGCAGACCTACAACGCGGTGGTCGGCGACTACAAGACCCCGATCGTCGGCCTGATGGAGTACGGCCTGATCGCCGCGGTGCTGTTCCACGGGCTGAACGGCATCCGGGTCATCCTGATCGACTTCTGGTCGCAGGGGCCCCGTTACCAGCGGCTGATGTTCCTGATCGTCATCGTCGTCTTTTTGCTGCTGATGGTGCCCGCCGGCGTGGTGACCGGCATCCACATCGCGGAGCACCTGCGATGAGCAGCCCGGACCTTCAGCTCGGGCGCGGCCAGACGGCGCCCGTCAAGCAGCGCTTCTACGACCGTCCCGCCAGCCTGGACAATCCCCGCTCCCCGCGGCGGCGCGCCGGCATCCCCAACTTCGAGAAGTTCGCGTGGCTGTTCATGCGGTTCTCCGGGATCGCGCTGGTGTTCCTGGCGATCGGGCACCTGTTCATCATGCTGATGTGGGACGACGGCGTGTACCGCATCGACTTCAACTACGTGGCCCAGCGGTGGCATTCGCCGTTCTGGCAGATGTGGGACATGGCGCTGTTGTGGCTGGCGCAGCTGCACGGCGGCAACGGGCTGCGCACCATCATCGACGACTACAGCCGCAAGAACTCCACCCGGTTCTGGCTCAACAGCCTGCTGCTGTTGTCGATGGGGTTCACGTTGGTGCTGGGCACCTACGTGCTGGTGACATTCGACCCGAACATCTCGTGATCGAGGGAGGCGAGCGGATTTGATCCAGCAACACCGCTACGACGTGGTGATCGTCGGCGCGGGCGGTGCCGGGATGCGCGCCGCCGTCGAGGCGGGGCCGCGGGTGCGGACCGCGGTGCTGACCAAGCTCTACCCGACCCGCAGCCACACCGGCGCCGCCCAGGGCGGCATGTGCGCGGCGCTGGCCAACGTCGAGGACGACAACTGGGAGTGGCACACGTTCGACACCGTCAAGGGTGGCGACTACCTCGCCGACCAGGACGCCGTGGAGATCATGTGCAAGGAAGCCATCGACGCGGTGCTCGACCTGGAGAAGATGGGGATGCCGTTCAACCGCACCCCCGAGGGCCGCATCGACCAGCGCCGCTTCGGCGGGCACACCCGCGATCACGGCAAGGCCCCGGTGCGCCGGGCCTGCTACGCCGCCGACCGCACCGGCCACATGATCCTGCAGACGCTGTACCAGAACTGCGTCAAGCACGACGTGCAGTTCTTCAACGAGTTCTACGCGCTGGACCTGGTGCTCACCCAGACGCCGACCGGGCCGGTGGCCACCGGCGTGGTCGCCTACGAGCTCGCGACGGGCGAGATCCACGTCTTCCACGCCAAGGCCGTCGTCATCGCCACCGGCGGGTCGGGCCGCATGTACAAGACGACCTCCAACGCGCACACCCTGACGGGCGACGGCATCGGCATCGTCTTCCGCAAGGGACTTCCCTTGGAGGACATGGAGTTTCACCAGTTCCACCCGACCGGGCTGGCCGGGCTGGGGATCCTGATCTCCGAGGCCGTGCGCGGCGAGGGCGGCCGGCTGCTCAACGGCGAGGGCGAGCGCTTCATGGAGCGCTACGCGCCGACCATCGTCGACCTGGCGCCGCGCGACATCGTCGCCCGCTCGATGGTCCTGGAGGTCCTGGAGGGCCGCGGCGCCGGCCCGCACAAGGACTACGTGTACATCGACGTCCGCCACCTCGGCGAGGACGTGCTGGAGTCCAAGCTGCCCGACATCACCGAGTTCGCCCGGACCTATCTGGGCGTGGATCCGGTGCACGAGCTGGTGCCGGTCTACCCGACGTGTCACTACGTGATGGGCGGCATCCCGACGACCGTCACGGGACAGGTGTTGCGGGACAACACCTCCACCGTCCCGGGGCTATACGCGGCCGGTGAGTGCGCGTGCGTGTCGGTGCACGGCGCCAACCGGCTGGGCACCAATTCGCTGCTCGACATCAACGTGTTCGGCCGCCGGGCCGGCATCGCCGCCGTGGGCTACGCGCGGGGGCACGACTTCGTCGACATGCCGCCCGAGCCGGAGGCGATGGTCGTCGGGTGGGTGGCCGACATCCTCTCCGAGCACGGCAACGAGCGCGTCGCCGACATCCGCGGCGCGCTGCAGCAGTCGATGGACAACAACGCCGCGGTGTTCCGCACCGAGGAGACGCTCAAGCAGGCGCTCACCGACATCCACGCGCTGAAGGAGCGCTACTCGCGAATAACCGTGCACGACAAGGGAAAGCGTTACAACAGCGACCTGCTGGAGGCCATCGAGCTGGGCTTCCTGCTGGAGCTGGCCGAGGTCACGGTGGTCGGCGCGCTGAATCGCAAGGAGTCCCGTGGCGGCCACGCCCGCGAGGACTACCCGAACCGAGACGACGTCAACTACATGCGCCACACCATGGCCTACAAGCAGGGCACCGACCTGCTGAGCGACATCGCGCTGGACTTCAAGCCCGTGGTGCAGACCCGCTACGAACCCAAGGAACGGAAGTACTGATGACGGCCGAAACAGAGGTCGAAACTTTGGAGCCGCCCCTGCCGCCGGTTCCGGAGGGCGCGGTGATGGTGACCGTGAAGATCGCCCGGTTCAACCCCGACCAGCCCGACGCCTTCGCGAAAACCGGTGGCTGGCAAAGCTTTCGGGTGCCCTGCCTGCCCAGCGACCGGATGCTCAACCTGCTGATCTACATTAAGAGCTACCTCGACGGCACGCTGACCTTCCGGCGGTCCTGCGCGCACGGCGTGTGCGGCTCCGACGCCATGCGCATCAACGGCGTCAACCGGCTCGCCTGCAAGGTGCTGATGCGCGACCTGCTGCCCGACAAACCGGGGAAATCCCTGACCATCACGGTCGAACCGATCCGCGGGCTGCCGGTGGAGAAGGACCTCGTCGTCGACATGGAGCCGTTCTTCGACGCCTACCGTGCCGTGAAGCCGTACCTGATCACCACCGGCAATCCCCCGACGCGGGAACGCATCCAGAGCCCGACCGACCGCGCCCGCTACGACGACACCACCAAGTGCATCCTGTGCGCGTGCTGCACCACCAGCTGCCCGGTGTTCTGGCACGAGGGCAGCTACTACGGGCCGGCGGCCATCGTCAACGCGCACCGCTTCATCTTCGACAGCCGCGACGAGGCCGCCGCCGAGCGCCTCGACATCCTCAACGAGGTCGACGGCGTGTGGCGCTGCCGGACCACGTTCAACTGCACCGAATCCTGCCCGCGGGGGATCGAGGTGACCAAGGCGATCCAGGAGGTCAAGCGCGCGACGATGTTCTCGCGCTAGACCCCCGGGCGCCACGAGTCAGGGCTTGTCTTCGCCGCGGCCGGTGCCGGCCACGTGCGCCGGCCCGACGCGGTCGTCGTCGCGGTCGGATTCCGGCATGTGTGCGGCGGGTTGCTCGTCCGCCGGCGACTGCGTCGCGCCGCCGGGCGTATCCGACGGGCTGGCCGACTTGTAATCCGGATTCGCGGTGGGTCCCGCCGCGCCGCCCGCGCCCTGGGCGTCGGCCGCGGCGCCCTGTTGACGTCCCTCGTACGGCGGGACGGCACTCCCCGTGTCTTGCGGAGGCAACTCCCCGGTGCCGCTGTAGGTGTCCGACGCGTTCGGATCGCTCATCGGCGGGTTGGCGTCTTCGTCGACCGTTCCGACCGGACGGTCCCCGGTGCCATGCTCCGGGGTATCCGAACCGGTGTCGCGTGCGCCGCTGCCCAATTCGGGATCGTCGAAGTGCTCCAGGCGCGTGTTTCCTGATTCCTGATCGTTTTGAGAGGTCATCACTGTCTCCTCACCCTCTCGAACCCTCCCGGACCGGTTGGCCGGCGGGTTCGAAATCGGGTACCCGGACCTCTTGGCGGGAAACCACTTCGACGCCGTGACGCGAGCCGCGCGGGTCAGCAGAGCTCGTGGTGATGACTTCGGTTGCCGCCCAACCGTTTAGCCCGATACATCGCGGCGTCCGAGGCGCTGATCAACTCCTGCAGCAGCGCTTGGGGGTCGTCGGCGGCGTCGTCCAGGCGGGCGCAGGCGGTGCCGATGCTCGCGGTGACCCCCGCGGTCGAGGCCGCGATGGCCCGGCACATCCGCGCGGCCAACGACTCGGCGTTGCAGCCCGCGGACGTCCCGGCCAACAGAAATTCCTCGCCGCCGCTGCGCGCCACCACCGCCTGGTCGTCCGCGGCGGCCAGCAGCGCCTGGGCGACCTGGACCAGCGCCTGGTCGCCCGCGGCGTGGCCGGACCTGTCGTTCACGGACTTGAAGTGGTCGAGGTCGATCAGCATGACCACGAGGTGGGAGTCGATGCCCCGGCGGGCCAACATCATCCCCAGCGCCTCGTGCGCGAACGCGCGCCGGTTGAGCAGGCCCGTCAACGGATCGCGGTCGGCGCGCAGCAGGTCCCCGGCCAGGGCGCGCACCAGGATGAGGATCGCCACCGGGAGGGCGATGTTGACCTCGATCACCAGCCACAGGTCCACCCCCGCGAGGCTGGGATGGCCGGACCTGGCCAGCGACAGCGCCTCCCACGAGCCGACGGCGGCGGCCACCGCGAAGTTGTACAGCACGAAACCCATCGTGTGAAAGAACGCCATGTAGGCGCCAAAGGTCGCGAAGGCAACGCACCCAATCAGCGCGGCCAGTGGGTTCGGGTGGGCCAGGCACGCGAGGGCGACGGCCGTATTGCAGGTGATCGCGAAAATGAGTGACTGCGTGCGCGTGGGCCAGCGCCAGGCCCACAGCACCACCCCCGCCACCCCGCCGCCGGCGGCGGCCCACATCATCGCCACCGGCACCGCCCCACGGGGACCGTCCGAGCCGGCCAGCAGCGCGAGGAGGCACAACACCATCGACGCAGAAATCAATGCCAGCCCGGCCCGGGTGGCACCGCTGACGCCCCGCGACGCAAGGTAACCGGAGAGCCAGTCATATTGATCGGCCCGCCACCACCGGCTAAACAGCGCGGTCATCGTCAACTCGCAACCGCCGCCACAGGTCGAGAGACTAGCCGCATACCGCAGGTATGTGTCACACTTTCGCACCCCACCTCGTCCGAGGGGTATGACACAGAAAACCCGCATCGAGCCCCTGCCCCCCAACCGCACCGGGCTGCTGACCCGCGCCATGTACCGGGTGGCCAAGCGGCGCTACGGCCAGGTCCCCGAGCCGTTCGCCGTGTCCGCGCATCACCGCGGGCTGATGATCGCCGGCGCGGTGCACGAAACCATGGTCGACCGGGCGTCCAAGGCGCTTCCGGTCGGCGTGCGTGAGCTCGCGGTGTACTGGACCGCGCGCCAGATCGGCTGCTCGTGGTGCGTCGACTTCGGCTCCATGCTGCAGCGCCTGGACGGCCTCGACATGGAGCGCCTCAAGGAGATCGAGAATTACGCCACCTCACCGGCGTTCAGCGACGACGAGCGCGCGGCCATCGCCTACGCCGACGCGATGACGGCCGACCCGCACACCGTCACCGACGAGCAGGTCGCCGACCTGCGCGCCCGCTTCGGCGAGGCCGGCGTGTTCGAGCTGACGTACCAGATCGGCCTGGAGAACATGCGGGCGCGGGTGAACTCCGCGCTGGGCATCACCGAACAGGGCTTCAATTCCGGTGACGCCTGCCGCATCCCGTGGATTGTCGAGTCGGACGAGGCGCGCACTTCTACGGACGCACGCTGATCACCTCGCACGACGGCCCGGGCATGGGCGATACCGCCGTTGCCGCCTAGACCTTGGGATTGCTAGTTCAAGGCGACATGCAGCGAATACACCGCGATTCGAGTAGCGTTTTTGCCGCTAACCAAGGAAGGCAGCTGGAGTAACGGGGAGACTGTGGCTGGGTGGTTGCGGCGGTGGTGGCTGCAGGTAGATCACTTCGACTGGCTGAGCTCGTATGTGCAAGTCCACCGCCTCCGGATGTACGGCAGACTGCTGGTTGCCGGTATCACCGCGGCGCTGGCGACCGTGCCCCTCGCCATGCTGGCCAGCCCGGCGGGGCCGCGCACGACGACGACCAGAGTCCTGACACTCGCCGTGACGGCAACCGGGCTGGTCCTGGCGTTGGTGTGGTTGGCCGCGTGGCCGTCGCGGCGCACATCCTTGACGTATTCGATCGTCATCAGCCCGTGCATCGCCGTGGCCTCTCTCGTCCAAAGCCAGCCGTTCATCGGGCTGCTCGGATGCGCCGCGTTCGCCGTGCTCGGCGGCTACATCGCTTTCTTCCACACCGCCGCGTGGATGACCTACAACTTCGCGATCGCTGCCGTTACGGTCGGCATGCTCTCCGTGCGCGGCGCCTTCCACGAAGACCTCGTGCTGGCGGGCTGCGCACTCGCCGTGATCGTCGCCCTCAACGTCGCCGTGCCCCTGGCGCTGCAATCGCTGGTCCACCTGATGAGCGTCGACATCGTGCACTCCAGACGCGACCCACTGACAGGACTCCTCAACCGGCGCGCCTTTCACGAGTCAGCTCAACAGCTGGTCACCCGCAACCGCGACCCGAAGGCACGTTGGCTGATTGTCGCGATGATCGACCTCGACAACTTCAAGCGCGTCAACGACACCCACGGTCACCTCGCCGGAGACCGGGCGCTGATGGACGTCGGCGCAGTGTTGCGCAACAACTGTCGCGCCGGCGCGGTGATCGCCCGGGCCGGTGGGGAAGAGTTCCTGATCGCCGATATCGCCGACACCCTCAACGGGCACGCAATGGCTGAGCGACTGCGCGCGGCCATTGCCGGGATTTCCACACCGGTCACGGCGAGTATCGGTACTGCCACCGTCGTCCTCGACGATGCAACGCGCGATGACGTCCCCCACGTCATCAGTCAGCTCATCGGCAGCGCTGATGCCGCGATGTATGAGGCCAAGCGGGCTGGCGGAACCAAATCCGTTGCCGCACGGAGCATCCGGCCGATATGGCCTGAACTGGCGCAGTGATCACTCATGGGCTCCCCGAAATTCGTGGTCGACGCTAGAGTGGCGGCATGCGTGTCTGGGACTTGGGCCCGGGTCGGCTCCTGGTGGCCGGCGCATTCTCCGATCTCGCGCCGCACCACCACCCCGCGGTCCAGGTCACGGTCGGCACCGAAGGTCCGTTGACAGTTGCCCGCGCGGGCGACCGGCGCGACGTCTGCCGGCTGGTCGTCGTCGGCAGCGGTGTCCGGCACGCGGTGCGCTCCGAGGCGAAATCCGGGGCGCTGACGCTGTACCTCGGCCTGCAGACGCCGCAGGGTGTCGCGTTGAATGCGGCGGCGCGTCATGGGGTCTGGGTCGTCGACGACGGACGACCGCTGGCTGAGGCGACGGCCGCGTCGCTGGACGGGGACGGCCCGCACGCCGCGGCGGATTTCCTGGTCGGTCGGCTGTGCGGACGGCAAGACGGGCCGCGGTCCGTGCACCCGCAGTTGCGGCAGGCGATCGAGGTCGTGTCGAGCCGGGTGCCGGGCCAGATGGACGTGGCATCGGTCGCGGATGCCGTTGCGCTGTCACCGGATTACCTCGGGCGCCTGTGCCGGCAACAGACCGGGGTGTCGATGTCGGCGACGATCCGCTGGGCGCGACTGATGACCGCCATGGGCCACCTCATCGAGGGACGCTCCGTCACCGACGCCGCCCACCTGGCCGGGTTCGCCGACGGCTCGCACGCCAACAGGGTGTGCTGGGAGATGACCGGTTCGGCCCCGCACCAGCTCGCGCGGGCGGTTCGCGAATCCGTGTGACGGATCCGTACAAGCGTTCCCGTCGCGGGTGAGCCACGCTTGGGGCATGCCCGCGATGTCAGCATTCGAACGCGCCTTCTGCTGCGGCGCCGTCGGTCGTTCCGGCAGCCCGCTGATCGCGCGTGAGCTGCACGCCCGGCGACTGGGCCGCGACGTGCTGGAGATCGGATCCGGTGCCGGATCCGTTGCCCGACAAGCCCTCTCGAAGAACCCCGAACTTGCCTGGGTCGCAATGGACATCGACCCGCACATGACGCGGGCCGCCGCCGCACGGCTGCGGGGATTCCCCAACGCGTCGACGCGGACGGCCGACGCCACCGCGATGCCCTTCCCCGACGAGTCCTTCGACTCCGTCGTCAGCTGCCTCATGCTGCATCACATCATCGACTGGGAACGCGCGGTCGCCGAGGTGGCGCGGGTGCTGCGACCGGGCGGGGCCTTCGTCGGCTACGACCTGGTGCGCACCCCGCTGGCCGCCCTGTTTCACCGGTTGGACGGCTCCCCGCACCGGCTGATCGTGCCGTGCGACTTCCGGGTCGAGTGCGAGAAGAACGGGCTCGCGGTCGCGCTGCGGTCCGGGCTGCTCGGCCACGTCATGCGGTTCTCGGCTAGCAAGGAGGAAACATCATGGCATCGTTAGGAATTCGCACCCGGGCCGTCCGGGGCATCTTCGCGTTGCCCAGGCCGGTCCGCCGGCTGCTGGCCGGGCCACCGGTGCGCATCGACGGGCAGGAGATGGCGCTCGACGCGCAACTCATGATCCGCCTCAAAAACCTTTCCGGCTCCGATGTTTTCACCGATCCCGTCGAGCAGGCCCGCGCGCGGTATGACGAACTGCCCCGGCTCATGGGTTACGAATCACCCCTGCCCATCCCGACGCGGGAGATCGCCATCCCCGCCGAGCACGGCGACATCCCGGCCACCCTGTACACCCCCGCGGGCTTGCCCGAGCCGTCGGGGCTGCTGGTGTATTTCCACGGCGGCGGCTTCTCGGTCGGCTCGCGAACAAGCCACGACCCCGTCGCCCGCTACCTGGCAAGCCACGCCGGGGTGCGCGTGCTGTCGGTCGAATACCGGCGCGCCCCCGAGCACCCGTTCCCCGCCGCCGTCGAAGACGCGATCGCCGCGTTCGACCACGCGCACCGCCACGCCGCCGACCTGGGTGCGGACCCCGGCCGCGTCGCGGTCGGGGGCGACAGCGCCGGTGGCAACCTGGCGGCCGTGACCGCGCAACAGGCGGTGCGACGCGGCGGCCCCATCCCGGCGTTCCAGCTGCTGATGTACCCCCCTTCGGACCTCGCCGGCCGCCGGCCCTCGCACGACCTGTTCGCCGGCGGCTCCACCTTCACCGACCGGAACCTGCGCTGGGCGCTGGCCAATTACATTCCGGCGCACACCGATCCGCGCGACCCGCGGCTGTCACCGCTGCACGGCGACGCCACCGGCCTGCCGCCCGCCTACATCGCAGCCGCGGGTTTCGATCCGATCCGCGACGACGCGGTCGCCTACGCGGACAAGCTGCGGGCCGCCGGCGTTCCGGTGGCACTCAGCCGGCAGCCGGACCTGCCGCACGCATACCTCAACTTCGTCGGCCTGGGCGGCCGGTTCGCCGAAGCGGCCGCCGAAGCCGCCGGGGCGCTGCGCCTGGGCCTCGCCGTGGCCTCAGGACAGGCCGGCCAGGGGCGAGCCGGTGAACTTGTCGGGGTTGGCGATATCCCATAGCGCGCAGACCTTTCCGTCGCGCACCGTCATCGCCAGGATCCGCGGCCGCATCTCCCAGTGCCCGTCGTCGCCGGGGCTGCCCGCGGTGTAGGCGCCCAGCTCGCCGTTGACCAGCGCCAGCTGATTCGCCGTGAAGAACGCGTCGCCGTAGCGGCGGGCCAGGCCGAAGATGAACCGGGCCACCTTGTCCGATCCCTGAATGACGTGAACGGCGGTGGGCGCCTTGCCATTCGAATCGCCGGTGAACGTCACGCCCGGATGCAGCAGGGAGACGACGGCCTCCAGGTCGCCGGCGGCGATGGCCGCCATCAGCCGGCCGACCACCTCGTTGTGCGCGGGATCGGGCGCCGCGGATATCGGGGCCGGTTCGGCGGACACGGCTTTGCGGGCGCGTGACGCCAGCTGGCGCGCGGCGGCCTCGCTGGTGCCAAGCACCTCGGCCACTTGCGAGAAGGGCACGGCGAACCCGTCGTGCAGCACGAACGCGACCCGCTGATCGGGCGACAGGCGCTCCAGCACGACCATCGCCGCGAACCGGGCGTCCTCGCCGGCCACCACCGCGGACAGCGGGTCCGCGCCGTCAAAGCCGGTGACCACCGGCTCGGGCAGCCAATTGCCGGTGTAGGTCTCGCGGCGGTGCGCGGCCGACCGCAACCGGTCCAGCCCGAGCCGGCTCACCACGGTGGTCAGCCAGGCCCGCAGGTCGTTGATATCGCTGTCGTGCTTGTCCCAGCGCAGCCAGGCGTCCTGGACGATGTCCTCGGCGTCGGCCACCGTGCCGGTCAGCCGGTAGGCGACAGACATGAGATGCGGTCGCAGCGCCTCGAACTCGCCAACCTGCTGCGCCGCGGTCATATCGCGAGGCTACGCTCGCGGACGAGATGACTGACAACCTGTGGCTGCACTTCGCCCGGCACGGCCCCGGCATCGCGCCGCCGATCATCACCCGCGGCGAGGGCGTCAGGATCTTCGACGACCGCGGCAAGGGCTACCTTGACGCGCTGTCCGGGCTGTTCACGGTCCAGGTCGGTCACGGGCGCGCCGAACTCGCCGAGGTCGCCGCCCGCCAAGCGAGCACCCTGGCGTACTTCCCGCTGTGGGGCTACGCCACCCCGCCCGCGGTCGAGCTCGCCGAGCGCCTGGCCCACTACGCCCCGGGCGACCTGAACCGGATCTTCTTCACCACCGGCGGCACCGAGGCCGTCGAGACCGCCTGGAAGGTGGCCAAGCAGTACTTCAAGCTGACCGGCAAACCCGGTAAGCACAAGGTGATTTCGCGGGCGGTCGCCTACCACGGCACCACCCAGGGCGCGTTGGCGATCACCGGCCTGCCGAAGTACAAGGCGCCGTTCGAGCCGGTGACCCCGGGCGGCTTCCGGGTGCCCAACACGAACTTCTACCGCGCGCCCGAGCCGTTTGCCAACGACCCCAAGGCGTTCGGGCGCTGGGCCGCCGACCGGATCGCCGAGGCGATCGAGTTCGAGGGACCCCAGACCGTCGCCGCGGTGTTCCTGGAGCCGGTGCAGAACGCGGGCGGCTCGATCCCGCCTCCCCCAGGCTATTTCGAGCGGGTGCGCGAGATCTGCGACTCCTACGACGTGCTCCTGGTCTCCGACGAGGTGATCTGCGCCTTCGGCCGGATCGGGGCGATGTTCGCCTGTTCATCAGACATCGGAGACTTCGGCTACGTGCCCGACATGATCACCTGCGCCAAGGGGCTGACGTCGGGCTACTCGCCGCTGGGCGCGATGATCGCCAGCGAGCGGTTGTTCGAGCCGTTCAACGACGCCAAAACCATGTTCCCGCACGGCTATACGTTCGGCGGGCACCCGGTGTCGGCGGCGGTGGCGCTGGCCAACCTCGACATCTTCGAACGCGAGGGCCTCAACGAGCGCGTCAAACAGAACGCGCCCAGCTTCCGCGCCACCCTGGAGAAGCTCTACGACCTGCCCATCGTCGGCGACGTGCGCGGCGAGGGGTACTTCTACAGCGTCGAACTGGTCAAGGACAAGGCGACCAAGCAGACCTTCACCGACGACGAACGCGGGGCCCTGCTGCCCCGGGTGTCCGCGGCGCTGTTCGAGGCCGGGATGTACTGCCGCACCGACGACCGCGGCGACTCGGTGATTTTGCTGGCGCCGCCGTTGATCAGCGGCCAACCCGAGTTCGACACCATCGAGGCCACCCTGCGGGGTGTTCTCAGCGAGGAGTCGGGCCGGCTGTAGCGAGGACCCGCTTGACCTCGTAGGCGGCCAGCAGCACCTCGCGGGAATGGGCCGTGGTCGGGTCGCTGCCCAGCCGGGTCTGCGCGTTGCACAGCCAGGTCAGCGCGGACTTCAGGTCGGCGCCCTCCGCGCTGTCGCGATGCGACTTCAGCTCTTCCAGGATTCGCTCGTGCCCGGAACTGCGAACCTGGGTGCCCTTCTCGACCTGTTTGAGCAGCTGCTCCAGCGACCGCGGACCGTCGCCGTCGCGCCGCCATTTCGACCAAAACCCGTTGCTTTGAATGGTGTCAGCGTACTGGGCCGGCGCCGCACCCCGGCACGCGGGCGGCTTTGTAACATCCGCCCTATCAGTCACAGCGCGGCTCCCCGAAATTCGGTGCCGGATCGCCTAGTCTGCTCACACAATGAGCCTGTTACGTTCCGCGTCGTGCCTGGCAGCGGTGGTTTTCCTGACCGGCGGCTTGGCCGCCGCGCCGATCGCTGCGCCGCTCGCGTCCGCCGAACCGGCCCCGGGCCCCAACGCCGGTCCGCCGAACTGCCCGTATCAGGTGAACACGCCGCCCGCGGTGGACTCCTCGGAGGTCCCGGCCGCCGGTGACCCGCCGATCCCGCTGGCGGTGCCCCCCAAGCCGGTCGGCGGCGAGGCGCTGGGCGGTTGCGGCGTCGTCGCGGCCCCCGGGACGCCGCCGCTGCCGGGCGACGTGTCGGCCGACGCCTGGCTGGTGGCGGACCTGGACAGCGGCGCCGTCATCGCCGCGAAGGACCCGCACGCCCGGCACCGCCCCGCCAGCATCATCAAGGTGCTGGTCGCCATGGCGTCCATCAACGCGCTGCCGCTCAACAAGTCCGTGGAGGGCACCGCCGACGACGCGGCCGCCGAGGGCACCAAGGTCGGCGTGACCGAGGGCGGCGTGTTCACCGTCAACCAGTTGCTGCACGGCCTGTTGATGCACTCCGGCAACGACGCGGCGCACGCGCTGGCGGTGCAGCTGGGCGGGATGCAGCAGGCGCTGGAGAAGATCAACGTGCTGGCCGCCAAGCTCGGCGGCCGCGACACCCGGGTGGCGACCCCGTCGGGGCTGGACGGCCCCGGCATGAGCACGTCGGCCTACGACATCGGCCTGTTCTACCGCTACGCCTGGCAGAACCCCACCTTCGCCGACATCGTCGCGACCCGGACCTTCAACTTCCCCGGCCACGGCGACCATCCTGGCTACGAGCTGGAAAACGACAACCAGCTGCTCTACAAGTACCCGGGCGCGCTGGGCGGCAAGACCGGCTACACCGACGACGCCGGGCAGACGTTCGTGGGCGCGGCCAACCACGACGGGCGGCGGCTGGTGGCGGTGCTGCTGCACGGGACCCGGCAGCCGATCGCGCCGTGGGAGCAGGCGGCGCACCTGCTGGATTACGGGTTTTCCACGCCGCAGGGCACCCAGGTCGGCACGCTGATCGAACCCGACCCGTCGCTGATGCCGGCCCGGCACGACGGCGCCGCCGACCGACCAGGCGCCCAGGCCGCCCCGCTGATGCCGGCGGCGGACGCGCTGCCGGTGCGGGTGGGTGTCGCCGCGATCGGCACCGTCATCGTGTTTAGTTTGATCATGGTCGCACGCTCAATGAACCGCCGACCGCAGCACCGTTGAGATCACGGCGGGGGCTGCCGCTCGGACTCACCGCCGCCAGCGTCGGCGTCATCTACGGCTATGACCTGTCGATCATCGCCGGCGCGCAGCTGTTCGTCACCGACGACTTCGGGCTCACCACCCGGCAGCAGGAGCTGCTGACGACGATGGTGGTGATCGGCCAGATCGTCGGCGCGCTCGGCGCCGGTGTGCTCGCCAACGCGATCGGCCGCAAGAAATCGGTGGTGGCGATCCTCGTCGCCTACGCGGCGTTCGCGCTTGTTGGTGCGTTCTCGGTCTCGCTGCCGATGCTGTTGGCGGCGCGCTTCCTGCTGGGCCTGACGATCGGCGTGACGGTGGTAGTGGTGCCGGTGTACGTGGCGGAGTCGGCCCCGGCCGCGGTGCGGGGCTCGCTGTTGACGGCGTATCAGCTTGCGATCGTCAGCGGACTCGTCGTCGGCTACCTGACGGGTTACCTGCTGGCCGGCGCGCACGCCTGGCGGTGGATGCTGGGACTGGCCGCCCTGCCCGCAATGCTGCTGCTGCCCTTGCTGATTCGGATGCCCGACACGGCCCGCTGGTATGTGCTCAAGGGCAGGGTCGACGACGCCCGCGCCGCGCTGCTGCGCGCGGAGCCGACCGCGAACACCGATGAAGAGCTGGCCGAGATAGCAACCGCCTTGAGCGAAGGCAGTGGCGGCTTTTCCGAGATGCTGCGACCGCCGTATCGGCGGGCGACGGTCTTCGTGGTCACGCTCGGCTTCCTGATTCAGATCACCGGCATCAACGCGATCATTTACTACAGCCCACGGATATTCGAGGCGATGGGCTTCACCGGCAATTTCGCGCTGCTGGCCCTGCCGGCGCTCGTGCAGATCGCCGGGCTGGCGGCGGTCGGCACGTCGCTGCTGCTGGTCGACCGGGTGGGCCGGCGCCCAATCCTGTTGTGCGGCATAGCCATGATGATCGCGGCCGACCTCGTCCTGATGGCCGTTTTCGCCCAGGGCCGCCTGGGCGGCGCCGGCCTGGTCTTCGGGTTCGCCGGCATCCTGCTGTTCATCTTCGGCTACACCGCGGGTTTCGGTTCGCTGGGCTGGGTGTACGCCAGCGAGAGCTTCCCGACGCGGCTGCGCTCCATCGGTTCCAGCACCATGCTCACCTCCAACCTGGTGGGCAACGCGATCATCGCCGCCATATTCCTGACGCTGTTGCATTCGCTGGGCGGCGCGGGGACTTTCGCGGTTTTCGTGGTCCTCACGCTGATCGCCTTCGGCTTCGTCTACCGCTATGCCCCGGAAACCAAGGGGCGCCAGCTCGAGGACATCAGGCACTTCTGGGAGAACGGCGGTCGATGGGACTGATCTCGGCGGGGACGATGGTTCTCGACGGGCAGGTCTGCCGGCCGGGATGGCTCGAGACGTCCGACGGTCGGATCCGGGCGTGCGGCACGGGCCCACCGCCCGGGCCGGCCGACCGCGACTTCCCGGATTCCGTTGTGGTGCCGGGCTTTGTCGACATGCACGTGCACGGCGGGGGCGGCGCCTCCTACACCGAGGCCTCCATCGCGCCCGACGCCATCGACGCGGCCGCGCACTTTCACAGGCGGCACGGCACCACCACCACGCTCGCCAGCCTGGTCACCGCCGCGCCGGCCGAGCTGATCGCCGGCGTCCGCGCGCTCGCCGCGGCCGCCCAACGGGGCACCATCGCGGGCATCCACCTGGAGGGGCCGTGGCTGAGCCCGGCCCGGTGCGGGGCGCACGACCCCACCCGGATGCGCCACCCGGACGCGAGAGAGATCGACGCCGTGCTCGCCGCCGGCGGCGGCGCCGTCCGGATCGTCACGCTGGCGCCGGAACTGCCGGGAGCCGACGACGCGATCCGGCGGTTCCTGGACGCGAATGTGGTTGTGGCCGTGGGCCATACCGACGCGACCTACGAGCAGACCCAACGGGCCATCGCCGCGGGCGCCACGGTCGGCACCCACCTGTTCAACGCGATGCCGCCGCTGCACCACCGCGAACCGGGGCCCGCCCTCGCGCTGCTGCGCGACCCGGGGGTGACCGTCGAGCTCATCGCCGACGGCGTGCACGTGCACCCCGAGGTGGCGCGCGCCGTCGTCGCGGCCGCGGGGCCCGACCGCGTCGCGCTGGTCACCGACGCGCTGGCCGCGGCCGGCTGCGCCGACGGTACGTTTCGGCTCGGCGCGGTGCCGGTCGACGTCGTGTCCGGCGTCGCGCGGGTGCACGGGACGTCGACGATCGCCGGCAGCACCGCCACCATGGATCGGCTCTTCCGCGACGCGGCGGCCTCGGACGCGGGAGACGCGGGGCTGGTCGCCGCGGTGGCGATGACGGCGACGACGCCGGCGCGCGCGCTGGGGCTCGAGCGGGTAGGCGTCCTGCGGGCCGGTTACGACGCGAATCTGGTTGTGCTGGACGGCGCCTGTCAGGTGAGCGCCGTCATGGTGCGCGGCGAATGGCTGGCGGGTTAGCGGATCGCGTAGTCACTCAACGGGAAGCTTGACGCTTCCTCGACCGCGTTTTCCGTCGGCGTCGGCCGCAGCAGACTCGCTTCGCCGCTGCTGTTGAAGTAGTACGACCGCGAGGTGGCGCAGTTGCCGGCGTAGAAAATCGTGTCGTCGAGGAGCTCGGTCATCTGGTCCAGGAAGCGGGTGTTCGCTTCCTCGGTCACCTCGAACTCGGTCGCGCCCACCCGCTGCAGCTCACCGAAAAGCCGGTCCATGTGCCGCATCTGGTATTCCACGTTGTTGAAGACCGAGAGGCCGCAGAACCCGTACGGACTGGCCAGGCTCAGGTAGTTCGGGAAGTACGGGACGGACATTCCCTGATAGGCCTGGAACCTGTTCTCGCGCCACCACTTTCCGAGGTTTCGGCCCTGCCGGCCGATCATCTCGATCGCCGGGAAGTTGGCGTCCCACAAATCGAAACCGGTGGCGAGCACCAGGGTGTCGATCACGGTCTTGCGCCCGTCGGCGGTGACGATGCCGTCGGGTTCGATCCGCTCGATGCTGTTGGTCTCCAAGTGCACGTGCGGTTCGGTGAAGGTGCGGTAGTAGCTGTTGGACCACGTGGGCCGCTTACAGCCAAAGTCGTAGTCGGGCGTCAGCTTGCGGCGCAGCTCCTTGTCCCGTATCGAGACGAACCGGCTGATCTTGGCCAGGTCCGCGGCGACGATGGTCAGCCGTCGGAATGTGCGGAAATGCAGCACGCCCGTCACGATCATGATTTCGAAGAAGAAGTCGGTCAGATGCCGAACGAGCCGCTGCACCTTCGGCGCCCGGGCGAACACCCGCTGCAGCCACGCGGGAATCGCGAAGTCGATCTTGGGAACCACATGGATCGCCGTCCGCTGATACACGGTAAGGTCGGCGACTTTGCCGGCCAGCACGGGGATCAACTGCACCGCCGTCGCCCCGGTTCCGATGATTGCCGCGCGGCGACCCTCGAGGTCGTAGTCGTCGTCCCAGGCTGTGGTGTGGATGACCTTGCCGGCGAAACTCTCGATGCCGGGAATGTCCGGGGTACGCGGCTGCGATAGGAACCCGGTCGCGGTGATAAGGAAACGCGCCGTCAGCGTTTCGCCGCCCGCCAACTCCACCCGCCACCGGTGCGCGTCCTCGTCCCAGCGCGCGCCTTCGACGACCGTGTTGAACCGCATATAGCGGCGCACGTCGTATTTGTCGGCGACGTGCTCGGCGTATCGCTTCAATTCGGGGCCGGGGGCGAACAGGCGGGACCAATACGGGTTGGGTTCAAACCAGTACGAGTAGGTGGTGGACGCGATGTCGACGGCAAGGCCCGGGTACCGGTTGACATGCCACGTGCCACCGAGGTCGTCCTCGCGGTCGAGGATGACGATGTCCTGGTAGCCGAGCCGATTGAGCTGGATCGCCGCGCCGATGCCGCTGAAGCCCGCACCAACGATGACGAACTCGAATTCGCCCGTACTCATGGGACAGGTAGCTCCTTGTGTGACGCAGGTCACCGCGCGCTGCGCAGCTGCTCGCGTACCGAGTGTAAAGCAGGAGTCATTTTCCCTGCGTGAGCAGCCGGCGGGCCAGCCGGGAGAACGCCAGCGCCCCGGCGGCTCCCAGGCCCACCGCGGTCAGCGTCTGACGCGTGGACAGCCCCTCGTCCAGCTGCACCCGCGGGGCGATGATCGCGGGCGGCGGGGGGTCCACGTGCTTGGCCCGCGGGTCGTCGGACGCGGTGGCGGCCCACGCGGCGGCGAACAGCACCAGGTACGCGGTGACGTAGGCGAACACCATGAGGCCCAGCACCGGGCCGAAGGCGACCCCGGCGGGGCTGCGCAGCACCGCCCGCAGATACAGCGACGCCACCTGCTTGAACGCCTCGAAGCCGATCGCCGCCAGCAGGCCGGCCCGCATCGAGGCGACCGGGTCGACCTTCTCGCGCGGCAGCCGGGCGATCATCCAGGCGAACAGCAGCCACGACACGAACAACGAGATCACGATCGAGAACAGCCGGAACAGCCAGTCGAACACCGAAAACTGCGGTATGCCAAGCCATCTCAGCACCGCGCCCATCGGCGCCTCGTGCCCGAGCGTACTGAGCGCCACGGTGGCCAGCGCCACGGTGAACGTCCCCACCATCGCCAGCAGGTCGGAGAGTTTGTTGCGCAGGAACCCCGGCGACTCGATGCGCTTGTCCCACCACATCTCGGTCACCGCGGCCCGCAGGTGCGATATCCAGCCCACGCCCGCCCAGGCGGCGGTGGCCAGCCCGATCAGGCCGACCGAGGTTCGCGCGTCGATCGCCGAATTCATCAGGTCGACCAGCTGTTGCGAGAGCGCGCCGGTCACCGCGGACCGGATGTGGTCGTCGATCGTGCCCAGCAGCTGCGGCCGGCGCGACAGCAGGAACCCGAACGCCGCGAAACCCACCATCAGCAAGGGGAATAACGCGAAGATCGTGTAGTAGGTGAGGCCGGCCGCGTAGAACCCACCGTTGCGCTCATCGAAACGCTGATAGGCGCGCATGACGTGGTCGAGCCATCGAAACCGGGCACGCAGCCGATCCAGGATGCCTGGCTTGGCCGGCTCGCTCATGCGTGACCCTATTCCCGTACCGGAAGGAACCCCAACCGATCGTAAACCCGCCGAACGGTTTTCCCGGCGACCTCCTCGGCGCGCTGCGCCCCGGCCGCCAGCACCGACTCCAATTCGGCACGGTCGGCCATCAATTCGTCGACGCGCGCCTTGATCGGGCTGACGAATTCGACCACGGCCTCGGCGGTGTCCTTCTTCAGGTCGCCGTAGCCGCGCCCGGCGTAGCCCTCGACGAGCTTGTCGATGCCGACCCCACTGACCGCCGACTGGATTGTCAGCAGGTTCGAAACGCCCGCCTTGGCCTCGGTGTCGTAACGGATCTCGCGCTCACTGTCGGTCACCGCGGAGCGAATCTTCTTGGCCGACAACGCCGGGTCGTCGAGCAGGTTGATCAGCCCGGCATCGGTGGCCGCCGATTTGCTCATCTTCGACGTCGGGTCGGCCAGGTCGTAGATCTTGGCGGTCACCTTGGGGATGAGCACGTCGGGGACGACGAAGGTGTCCGGGAAGCGGCTGTTGAACCGCTGCGCGACGTCGCGCGCCAGCTCGAGGTGCTGGCGCTGGTCCTCGCCCACCGGCACCAGGTCGCTGTCGTAGGCCAGCACGTCGGCCGCCTGCAGCACCGGGTAGGTGAACAGGCCCACCGTGGTCGAGTCGCTGCCCTGGCGGGTGGACTTGTCCTTGAACTGCGTCATTCGCGACGCCTGGCCGAAGCCGGTGAAGCAGCCCAGCACCCACGCCAGCTGGGTGTGCGCGGGCACGTGGCTCTGCACGAACACCGTGCTGCGCTCGGGGTCGATGCCCAGCGCCAGGTACTGCGCGGCGGTGACCAGGGTCCGGCGTCGCAGCGCCTCGGGATCCTGCGGGATGGTGATGGCGTGCAGGTCGACGACGCAGAAGAACGCGTCATGGTCGTCTTGCAGCGCCACCCACTGGGTGATCGCGCCCAGCGCGTTACCGAGGTGAAGCGAATCGGAGGTGGGCTGCACGCCGGAGAAAAGCCGGCTGGATCCGGTAGCGGTGGTCATGATTCCCCGATCTTTTCACGCGCGGACCGGCCGTTGTTTGCAGTACCGGCGGTACCGCCATTACTGTCGGTTGGATGGGGAGCAACGTGGGGAGCCGTCCGCCGATCCATCTCAGTCCTCGAGAAGGCTCCGGAGAACCGATCCTGCTGCTGCACCCGTTCCTGCTGTCGCAGGCGGTGTGGGAGGACGTGGCGCGCCAACTGGCCGACACCGGCCGCTACGAGGTCTTCGCTCCGACGATGGCCGGCCACAACGGCGGCCCGAAGGCCGGGACCTGGTTCTTGTCGTCCGAGGTGCTCGCCGACCACGTCGAGCAGCAGATGGACGAGCTGGGCTGGAAGACCGCCCACATCGTGGGCAACTCGCTGGGCGGCTGGGTCGCCTTCGAGCTGGAGCGCCGCGGCCGGGCGCGCACCGTCACCGGCATCGCCCCGGCCGGCGGTTGGACGCGCTGGACCCCGGCGAAGTTCGAGGTGATCGCCAAGTTCGTTCTGGGCATCCCCCTGTTGGTGGCGGCCTGGGCGTTCGGGCCAAAGGTGCTGCGCCTGCCGTTCAGCCGGCAACTGGCCACCTACGCAATCAGCGCCAAGCCCGACGGCGTCAGCGACGCTCAACTGCTCGGCTGCATCGACGACGTCGCGCACTGCCCGGCCTACTTCCAGCTGCTGGTAAAGGCGCTGTTGCTGCACGGCCTGCGGGAGGTCGCGCAGAACGCCGTCCCGGCCCATCTGGTGATCTGCGAGAAGGACCGGATCCTGCCGTCCCCCCGGTTCAGCCGGCATTTCACCGAACAGCTGCCCAAGGACAGTCACCAGGTCACGAAGCTCGACGGCGTGGGGCATATTCCGATGTTCGAGGCGCCCGAGCGCATCACTCGGGTGATCACCGAATTCATCGAGGAGCACTGCCCGGTCGCGGGCCGCGAGGAGTCAGCCGGCTAGGGCCTTTTCCAGGTTCTCGGCGATGGAGTTCAGGAACTCCTCGCTGTTCTGGTACTCCTGCTCGGGGCCGATGAGGATGGCGAGATCCTTGGTCATCTTGCCGTCCTCGACGGTGGCGATGACGACCTCTTCGAGCTTCTGGGCGAACTCGATCACCTCGGGGGTGTCGTCCAGCTTGCCGCGGTGCTGCAGGCCGCGGGTCCAGGCGAAGATCGAGGCGATCGGGTTGGTGGAGGTCGGTTTGCCGGCCTGATACTGCCGGAAGTGTCGGGTGACGGTGCCGTGCGCGGCCTCGGCCTCGACGGTCTTGCCGTCGGCCGTCATCAGCACAGACGTCATCAGCCCCAGCGAGCCGTAGCCCTGCGCGACGGTGTCCGACTGCACGTCGCCGTCGTAGTTCTTGCAGGCCCACACGTAGCCGCCCTCCCACTTGAGGCAGGCCGCCACCATGTCGTCGATGAGCCGGTGCTCGTAGGTCAGGCCCTCGGCTTCGAACTGCTCCTTGAATTCCTCGTCGTAGATGCGCTGGAACTCGTCTTTGAACATGCCGTCGTAGGCCTTGAGGATGGTGTTCTTGGTGGACAGGTACACCGGCCACTTGGCGTTCAGGCCGTAGGCGAACGAGGCGCGCGCGAAATCGCGGATGGAGTCCTTGAAGTTGTACATCCCCATCACGACGCCGCCGTCCTCGGGGATGGACACCACCTCGTGCACCATGGGCTCGCTGCCGTCGGCCGGCGTGAACGTCAGCGTGACGGTGCCGGGCTTGTCGACCTTGAAGTTGGTCGCGCGGTACTGGTCGCCAAAAGCGTGCCGGCCGATGACGATTGGCTTGGTCCAGCCCGGAACCAGGCGCGGCACATTGGAGATCACGATCGGCTCGCGGAAGATGGTGCCGCCCAAGATGTTCCGGATGGTTCCGTTGGGCGAGAGCCACATCTTCTTCAGGTTGAACTCGTGGACCCGCGCCTCGTCCGGCGTGATGGTCGCGCACTTGACGCCCACGCCGTGCTTCTTGATCGCGTAGGCCGCGTCGATCGTCACCTGGTCGTCGGTGCGGTCGCGGTGCTCCATGCCCAGGTCGTAGTACTCCAGGTTGATGTCGAGATGGGGCAGGATCAGCATGTCCTTGATGAGCTTCCAGATGACGCGGGTCATCTCGTCGCCGTCGAGCTCGACCACCGGGCCTTTGACCTTGATCTTGGATTCGTCAGACATATCGAGCTCGACTTTCTTCTCGCGGCTCTCAGCCCTGGGAAGCTTGCGAAGCTGCCAGCGCTTCGTTGAACGTTTTGCTCGGCCGCATTACTGCAGTCGTCTTGTCCGGGTCCGGGCGATAGTAGCCGCCGATGTCGACCGGCTCGCCCTGCGCCTCCGCGAGTTCCGCCACGATCGCGTCTTCGTTTTTGCTCAACTCCTCGGCCAGCGCGGCGAAGTGCTCGCGCAACTCGTCGTCATCGGATTGCGCGGCGAGTTCCCCGGCCCAGTACAACGCGAGGTAGAACTGGCTGCCGCGGTTGTCGAGTTCGCCGGTCTTGCGTGACGGGCTCTTGTTGTTCTCCAGCAGCTTGCCGATCGCCGCGTCCAGCGTCTTGCCGAGCAGCTTGGCGCGCGGGTTGTCGGTCTTGATGCCGATGTCCTCGAAACACGCTCCCAGAGCGAGGAACTCGCCGAGGGAATCCCAGCGCAGATGATTTTCCTCGACCAGCTGGTGGACGTGCTTCGGCGCCGAACCGCCCGCCCCGGTTTCGTACATTCCGCCGCCGGACATCAGCGGCACGATGGACAGCATCTTGGCGCTGGTGCCGAGCTCCAGGATCGGGAACAGGTCGGTGAGGTAGTCGCGCAAGATGTTCCCGGTCGCGGCGATGGTGTCCTGCCCGCGTATCGCGCGCTCGATCGTGTAGCGCATGGCCCACACCTGCGGCATGATCTGGATTTCCAGGCCCTCGGTGTCGTGCTCCTTGAGGTACTTCTTGACCTTGTTGCGCAGCTCGACCTCGTGCGGCCGCTCGGTGTCCAGCCAGAACACCACCGTCATACCCGAGTTCCGCGCCCGGGTGACCGCCAGCTTGACCCAGTCGCGGATCGCTTCGTCGGTAACGATCGGCATCCGCCAGATGTCGCCTTCTTCCACGTTCTGGGTCAGCAGGACTTCCCCGGTGTCGAGGTCGACGATGTCGGCGACGCCGTCTTCGGGGATCTCGAATGTCTTGTCGTGCGAGCCGTATTCCTCGGCCTGCTGCGCCATCAGGCCGACGTTGGGGACAGTGCCCATGGTCGTCGGGTCGAACTGCCCGTGGGTTTTACAGAAGTTGATGATCTCCTGGTAGATGCGCGAGAAGGTCGACTCCGGGTTGACGGCCTTGGTGTCCTTCTGTCGCCCGTCGGCGCCCCACATCTTGCCGCCGGCGCGGATCATCGCCGGCATCGACGCATCGACGATCACGTCGCTGGGCGAATGAAAGTTGGTGATGCCCTTGGCCGAATCGACCATCGCCAGCTCGGGGCGGTGTTCGTGGCAGGCGTGCAGGTCGCGGATGATCTCCTCGTGCTGCGTCGCGGGCAGCGATTCGATCTTGTCGTAGAGGTCGACCAGCCCGTTGTTGACGTTGACGCCCAGCTCGTCGAACAACTCCTGGTGCTTGGCGAACGCCTCCTTGTAATAGACCTTCACGGCGTGGCCGAAGACGATCGGGTGGGAGACCTTCATCATGGTCGCCTTGACGTGCAGCGAGAACATCACGCCGGTCTCGTAGGCGTCCTGCATCTGTTCCTCGTAGAACTCGACCAGGGCCTTCTTGCTCATGAACATGGAATCGATGACGTCGCCGTCGCGCAGCTCGACCTTCGGCTTGAGCTCGAGGGTCTCCCCACCCTTGGTCCGCAGCACCATCTTCACGTTGCGCGCCCGGTCCAGCGTCATCGACTTCTCACCGTGGTAGAAGTCGCCGTGTCGCATGGTGGCGACGTGGGTGCGCGAGGCCGGCGACCACTCCCCCATGCTGTGCGGGTGCCGGCGCGCGTACTCCTTGACGGCCTTGGGCGCGCGCCGGTCCGAGTTGCCTTGCCGCAGAACCGGGTTCACCGCGCTGCCGAGGCACTTGCCGTACCGGGCGCGAATGTCCTTGTCCTCGTCGGTTTTCGGGCTCTGCGGAAAGTCCGGGATCTGGTAGCCCTTGCCCTGCAGCTCCTTGACGGCGGCGATCAGTTGGGGCACCGAGGCGCTGACGTTCGGCAGCTTGATGATGTTGGTGTCGGGCCGCTGCGTCAGCTCGCCGAGCTCCGCCAGGTCGTCGGGCACCCGCTGCTCTTCGGTCAGGTAGTCGCCGAACTCGGCGAGGATCCGAGCGGCCACGGAGATGTCACTGGTCTTGATCTTGATGCCCGCCGGCTCGGCGAAGGCTCGCACGATCGGCAGGAATGCGTAGGTCGCCAGCAGCGGCGCCTCGTCGGTCAGCGTGTAGATGACGGTCGGCTGTTCGGCGCACACGGTCCATCTCCCGGCATCATTGGATCGGTTCTCAGCGTTCTGGTTGCCACGTTATCAAGGGTGTTTGGACAGGTGTCGACCCGCAGGCGGGCCGGTCTGTTGGCTCTCTGTTGGCATGGGCGAGCCGCTATGAGATAGGCTTCACGTCGGTCATGAGCGCCAGCGCTAAGCCCCGGCTTGCTGGCCGGCAACCCTCCAACCGCGGTGGGGTGCCCCGGGTGAAAGACCAGGTCTAGTAGCCACAGGCTGCGCGGCAAGCGCGGGTCCGCCATACCGGACCCCTGACTAGAGGGGAAACGTGATGCGCATTCAGCAAGCTCATTCGCATGGCTTTGTCTGCGGCTTTGTCTGCCGTCGGTAATTCGAATGCGCACTTCCCGATACCCGAATTCATGCCCTTCTGAGAAGAAAGCACCGCACGTGAGCTCTGAAAACAACGAAACCAGCCCCGAGGCAGATCCCACCGCGCACTGGTCGTTCGAGACCAAACAGGTCCACGCCGGCCAGAGTCCCGACCCCGCGACCAACGCCCGCGCCCTGCCGATCTACCAGACCACTTCCTACGTCTTCAACGACACCACGCACGCCGCCGCGCTGTTCGGGCTCGAGGTCCCGGGCAACATCTACACCCGGATCGGCAACCCGACCACCGATGTCGTCGAGCAACGCATCGCCGCGCTCGAGGGCGGGGTGGCCGCGCTGTTCCTGTCCTCCGGCCAGGCGGCTGAGACATTCGCCATATTGAACCTCGCGAGTGCTGGAGATCACATCGTGTCCAGCCCGCGACTCTACGGCGGCACCTACAACCTGTTCCACTATTCGCTGCCGAAGCTCGGCATCGAGGTCAGCTTCGTCGACGATCCCGACGACCTCGATTCGTGGCAGGCCGCGGTGCGCCCGAACACCAAGGCGTTCTTCGGTGAGACCATCTCCAACCCGCAGATCGACATCCTCGACACGCCCGGGGTTTCCGGGGTCGCCCACGCCAACGGCGTGCCGCTGATCGTCGACAACACCATCGCGACGCCCTACCTGATCCAGCCGTTCACCCAAGGCGCCGACATCGTGGTGCACTCGGCCACCAAGTACCTGGGCGGGCACGGTGCCGCGATCGCCGGCGTGATCGTCGACGGCGGCACCTTCGACTGGACGCAGGGCCGCTTCCCCGGATTCACCACGCCCGACCCCAGCTATCACGGCGTGGTGTTCGCCGAGCTGGGGCCGCCGGCGTACGCGCTCAAGGCCCGCGTGCAGCTGCTGCGCGACCTCGGGTCGGCCGCCGCGCCGTTCAACGCGTTCCTGGTGGCGCAGGGCCTGGAGACGCTGAGCCTGCGCGTCGAGCGGCACGTCGCCAACGCGCAGCGGGTCGCCGAGTTCTTGGAGGCCCATGACGGCGTCGTGTCCGTCAACTACGCGGGGCTGCCCAGCTCGCCCTGGTACGAGCGCGGAAAGAAGCTGGCGCCCAAGGGAACCGGGGCCGTGCTGGCGTTCGAGCTGGCCGGCGGCGTCGAGGCCGGCAAGGCGTTCGTGAACGCGCTGCAGCTGCACAGCCACGTCGCGAACATCGGCGATGTGCGCTCGCTGGTGATCCACCCGGCCTCGACCACCCACGCCCAGCTGAGCCCCGAGGAGCAGCTGTCCACCGGCGTCAGCCCCGGTCTGGTGCGGCT